>CAYXYA010000028.1:0-12786 GCA_964469185.1 uncultured bacterium
CCAAAGATGGAAAAGCGGTTTGGAAGCTGGTTAAGGATGAGGGCTTCAGCGCAAAGGAAGGCCAGGCGGCTGTAGCACATCCTTCCGGCGGATTCGGGGTTGAACGGCTGATCGTGATCGGGCTTGGGGATAAAAAAGAGCTTTCGGCGGAAACTTTCCGTCGCGCCGGAGGCCGGCTGGCCCGCAAGGCTCGCGAGATACGGGTGGAAGAAGCGTCCATCGAATGGCCTCGCCAGTTCAAGGACGACCAGATCAAGGCCTTCGTAGAGGGCATCCTTTTGGGTTCTTACCAATACAACCGTTATAAGACCCAACTTAAGGACGCGCCCAGAGGTCTTCAAAAATTCTTCTTTCAAACGCTCTCGGACCTAGTTCCCTCCGTTCAAAAATCCATCCACATCGCGGAAAGCTATTGTGCCGGGGCGATCCTCGCCCGCGACTTGATCAATGGAGCGCCAAGCGATGTGACACCTAAAGTGCTCGTGGATACGGCCCGCAAAATGGCCAAGGGGCCTATCCATTTGAAGGTTTATGAAAAGAAAGACCTGGAACGCATGGGCGCCGGAGGGATATTGGGCGTCAACATTGGAAGCTCGCAGGAACCTTATCTCATCCATCTGCATTACAAACCGGCGGGCAAGGCGAAAAAGTCCGTGGCCATCGTGGGCAAGGGCATCACTTTCGATTCCGGCGGTCTGTCCCTTAAACCGGCGGGCGGAATGGAGACCATGAAGATGGATATGTCGGGCGCGGCGGCGGTCTTGGGGGTTTTCAGCCAGCTGGCCCAGTTCAAACCGAACGTGGAAGTTCACGGTATCATCCCGACCACCGAAAATATGCCGGGCGGGCGGGCTTACAAGCCGGGTGACGTGCTCAAGGCCATGAACGGCAAGACCATGGAAGTCCTCAACACTGACGCCGAGGGACGACTCATCTTGTCTGATGGATTGTCTTACGCCGTCCAACAAAAAGCGGATGAGATCATCGACTTGGCGACCTTGACAGGCGCTTGCATTGTCGCTTTGGGTTCGCTCGTTTCGGGCGCGATGTCCAATGACCCTAAACTTCTTGAGAAAGTGAAGACGGCGACCGACGCGGAGGGTGAGAGAATATGGGAACTGCCCCTCGTGAAGGAATATCACGATGACATCAAGAGCAAGGTCGCGGACATCAAGAATATCGGCGCTCCCGGTAAAGCCGGGACCATTACAGCCGCGCTCTTTCTCCAGGAATTCGTGGGGGACACACCTTGGGTGCATCTAGACATCGCGGGTCCGGCCTACTTGGAACGTGAATACCCGGCCATCCCCTATTTGACCTATGGTGGAACAGGGCTGATGGTTCGAAGTCTTCTTACCTTTTTGAGGGCTTAATTCGCCTTAAAATGAGCGTAAAACACCCTGGATGGAGAGATCCTTTCGGGGTGTCCTATTTTGGGACGGGGTTGGAACTAATTTGAGCGCTAAAGCGTCCTATATACAGGAATACCAGGTGACGGCATGACGGAAACGGAAGCCATTCAACATTGCCGGCGGGGCGACGTTTCGGGTCTTCGGGTTTTGTTCGAACTACACCGGAGCAGGGTCTTGAATCTTTCCTGGCGGATGCTGGGAACCCAGCAGGACGCCGAAGATGCTTTGCAGGAAATTTTCCTCAAGGTTTTCGACCGGATCAAGAACTACCGGGGCGACTCGGCCTTCAGCACTTGGCTTTACCGGATGACCACGAATTATTGCCTCGATGTTTTGAGGCGGCGGAAGATACTCACCTTCATGGGGTTCGAGAACGCCCCGGAAGCGCAGGAAAAGAAGGACAGCGACAAGGCGGTGAACCTGGGCTTCAGCCCGGTGATCGCGAAGGCGCTGGAAAAATTGCCGGAAAAGCAGAAGGCCTGTCTTTTGCTCAGGGAGATGGAAGAGTTAAGTTACGAGGATATCGCGGCGGCCTTGGACATATCCCTCGGCTCGGTGAAGTCGAACATCCACCGGTCGAAGGCTTATTTGAAAGAAGCGCTGGAAAAAGAAGGCGTTTCGCTGGAAGATGTTTAAAGAGGACGTTATGAGACAGATATGGAAAGACGAAGACATCACAAAAGCCATCCAGAAGATGGCGAAAGCCTCCGCGAAAGAGGTTTCCTATGATCACGTCTGGTACAAGATCGAGGATAAACTGGTCGCGCGTAAAAACCATGTTTGGAACCACCTGACCTGGAAACCCTTGGGCCACCCGGTGCGCTGGGTCATGGCGGCCGCCTGCCTTTGTCTCTCCTTGACGGGCGTTTTTTACCACAATAACACCGTCGAGCAATCCGAACAGTCTGAATTGGCTTCTTACGTGATCTCGGTTTCGAATCCCACCGCGAACGTATCCCAGGATTCGGGCATGTTGCGGGTGTCATCGCTTTTAAGCGACCCGTCCTCGGTGGATGCTGATATGACAGTGGATGACAGTTTGGATTCAATTGCGGCGGATGAGGTTTTGCTGTAACTTAGTAGAAATTCACGGGAGTCGCAATGAAAAATCAAAAAAGAATCCTCGCGCTGTTCCTAATGCTTGCCTTGGTGGTTTGCGGTAAGTCCGCCGCCGATCCCGCCGCGGACGCGGCAAAACCGAAACCTACCGAGGTCCCGGCGGTAAAATTGTCCCGCCACGAGATCATGGCAAAGCTCCAATTGACGCCAGCCCAGAAAAAACAGCTCCAACTCGCCCGCGGGGCGTACCGCCAGAAGATCGCGGAGTTGGAGGGTAATATCAAGGTGAAGAAAGTTCAGCTCGAGAATGAGCTGGATAAACCGGAGCCCGATCAAGAAAAGATCGCCACTTTGACCCAGGAGATCGGCACGCTTTACGGTCAAAAACTGTCAGTTCGGGTGAATGCCTCGCTTGATCTGGAGAAGACCATCCTGACCCCGCAACAGAACGATCTCTTGAAGTCCCTCCAACCGAAGGACGCTTCTTCCTCGGACGAGATACTCTGATTAAAACCGATCAATAATAAAAAAGGCCCGGGGAATTTTCCCTGGGCCTTTTTTATTTGAGTTTGTTCTTAAAGAATTAAACGTTCGTGGAAACCTTCGGAGCCACTTTGTATAAATGGAAAGCGATGGCGAACCCGACCACGATGACGCCGAGGTACCAGTACCATTCGTCGTGGATGAAATGCCCGCCCGCCGCCAGCATGGCGAAAAGCATAGGCATGGAAGAATAGACGTTGATCTTGGAAGCCAGTGCCGCGCGCTTGACGATTTCCGGCGCCGCCGGGGTTCCGGCCTTGATGCCGTTGATGATCTTTCGCTGGCTGGGCCAGATGATGAACCAGACGTTGAACCACATATATGTGGCCAGCCCCGCTCCTAGCATGATCCAGTGACCGCGAGCCGTGGTGAAGTCGGCGGATTTCGTCGGTCCCATATAGTTGATGTAGAGAAGGATCAACCCGGCGATGAAGGTGACCATGGCCGCCCAGCGGAAGAAAAAGAGTGCCCTGGGCATCAATTCAGGGACCACTTTTTTCTTGGTATCGGCATCCAACGTGGCCGCGAAATTGGCGTTCACGAAGTTAAAGAAGTACAACAAGCCGATCCACATGATCCCGGCAAAAACGTGAAACCAGCGAAAAATAATATTCCATATTTCCGTCGATGTTACGTCCATGGTCCCTCCAACTGTATTTTTTGATCAACGATGCCTAAGTTAGGCCCAGTGATATTAAAAGTCAATATCAGCGGATGCCGCGTCGGACCGCGCCGCGTCGAGGGCTTCCTTTTTGCTATCATGTGGGTCGAAAGACGCTATTATTGAACCGCTTTTTCAGACTTGGAGGACCAGGCAGCGATGAGCGAGTGCGAACAAATCCATCCTTTGTTACGGGGTTATCTCAACGAGACCATTTCCGCCCGCGAACGGCGCATGGTAGCGCGTCATTTGAACCTCTGCGCCTCGGCTCGTAAGGAATTGGAAGGTCTGCGCATGGGCCATCTCAAGCCCGCTGATTCACCAGTCGAGCGAGCGGTTGAACCCTGGGACCTCAAGATCCTGCGCTGGCTTTTCAACACCCCCAAACCCGTCGCTCCAAAGCTCAAAGAAACGCGTCCCCGAAAAACAAGCGTGCAAGGAATGGAAGGTCCTTCCGACCGGCCATCTTCCTTAAAACCCGTTTTAGGTGTGGTGTTTCTTTTCGTGGCGCTAGTTTTTCTCACTCATTTCGTCCAAAACGCCGGCGAGAATTCGGTGGTCAAGAACGCCAAACGGTGGATCAGCCAGAAGGGCTGGCACGTTTTCGGCATCCAATCCTCATTGGAACTGGTCCTGGACTTGACCAAACTGCCCCAATGGTCGGGGGAGAACGCGCCTGTGGCCTTTCCTTATAAAGAGGTCATCCGCGACAGGGATCACCTGAGGATCTATTGGCAATTACTCCAACCCGGCATGCCCGCGCCGAAAGTTAATTTTAATGAAAATTCCCTCGTCATCGTGTTTTTGGGACCAAAGAGCATGACGGGCCAGACGGTCAAGTTCAAGCGGTCGGAGAACTATACGGACAAGACGGTCTTGTGGTACGACGAGGTGAGTCCCGCCGCGGGACAGACGGCTTCCACGCGTCCTTGGGTGATCCAAGAAGTTCCCAAACCATCCCAAGAGCCGGTGTTGATCCAGCAGATCCAGTAGGTTCAATAAATTGGAAAATAAAAACGGAGAAATGAATTGAAAATTGGAATTGTCGGTCTGCCCAACGTCGGAAAGTCGACGCTCTTTAACGCCATCACTAAATCCAAGGCCCCGGCAGAGAATTATCCTTTTTGTACCATTGACCCCAACGTGGGGGTGGTGACCGTACCGGATGAGCGTATCGGAAAACTGGCGGAGATCGAAAAAAGCCAAAAACTGGTACCTGCCATCGTGGAATTCGTGGATATCGCCGGATTGGTCAAGGGCGCGAGCAAGGGTGAGGGGTTGGGCAATAAATTTCTGTCCCATATCCGTGAGACGGACGCTATCGCTATGGTGGTGCGTTGTTTTGAGGACGATAATATTGTCCACGTGGAAGGCTCCATCGATCCCGTGCGAGACATTGAGATCATCTTGACCGAGCTCTGCCTGGCCGACCTGGACACAGTGGATAAGCGCCTTCAAAGAACCGAAAAGGGGAAGAAGGCGGGGGACAAAGAAGCTCTAGCCGAATGGGATCTATTCAGCGCCGTGAAAAAGGCTTTGGAAGAGGGAAAACCCGCTATTTCGGTGCCGGCGACCCCCGAACAAGAAAAGAAGTTGAGGGAGTTAAGTCTTCTGACCCGCAAACCCTTCATGTTCATTGGGAATGTGGCCGAGGGCGATTTGGCTGACGTGAGCAAGAGCAAGGCCTATCAAATCCTGCAAGACTATGCGGCTAAAGAGCGTTCCACCTGTCTTCCTATCTCGGCAAAAATTGAATCTGAAGTCGCTGAACTTTCGGATGCGGATGCGGTGCAGTTCCTAGCCGATCTCGGTATCAAAGAACGGGGTCTTCACGCCATCATCCGAAAAGCCTATGAGACGCTCGGCTATATTTCCTACTTCACGGCGGGCCCTATGGAAGCCAGGGCCTGGACGATCACGAAAGGGACTTTGGCCCCGGCGGCGGCGGGCGAGATCCATTCCGACATTCAAAGGGGATTCATCAAAGCGGAGGTTTATTCCTTCGATGACCTGGCCGTGGCGGGTTCGACGGCGAAAGCCCGCGAGGCGGGCAAACTCCGCACCGAGGGCAAGGAATACGTCATGCGCGACGGGGATGTCGTACACTTCAGGTTCAATGTTTAACTGAATTTGTTAACGGATGGGCACCACTTCGCCAGACTACAAACGCCACATAATGGCTTGCGGGCGTCGCAGACCTTGCGCCCATGCTGGATCAAACGGTGCGAGAAGTGGATCCACTCTTCCCTTGGAACGATCTTCATTAAATCCTGCTCGATCTTGACGGCATCCTGATGTTTGGTCCATCCCAGACGATTGCTCAAGCGTGTAACGTGGGTATCGACCGTGATCCCTTCCGAGAGTTCATGAACTTCTCCCATCACCACATTGGCGGTTTTGCGGCCAACTCCGGGAAGCTTTATAAGTTCCGCGATCGTTTTGGGAAGTTTGCCTCCATACATCCCTAACAAGCCTTGCGCGAAACCGATGAGGTTCTTGGCTTTGTTGTGGTAGAAGCCGGTGGATTTAATGAGCTTCTCCACGTTCTTCTGCTTGGCGGCGGCCATTTTTTCGGCGGTGGGGAAAACCTTGAAAAGTCCGGGAGCCACCATGTTCACGCGCTCATCGGTGCATTGCGCCGAAAGGATGACCGAGCAGGTGAGTTGGAATGGCGTTTTATAGTGCAGGAAACAACGGGTGTCGGGGTAAAGACGCTGAAGCTCTTTAATGATCTTGGATGTATTCGGATTCGGCATAAAACCTCGTTGCCTGTCTTGTTTACGCTGTGTTGTGGTTCCTATAATAACCTCCGTTAAGTAAAAAGAAAGAGGACGCCTTCCTTATGCCTATCATTGAAGTTAGAGACCTCACCAAAATTTATCGGACCCAAAAGCGCCTGCCGGGATTGGGTGGCGCCGTGAAAGGGCTCTTCAACCGGAAGTACACCGAGGTCCGGGCGGTCGATGGGGTGACCTTCAATATTGAGGAGGGGGAATTGGTCGGCTTCCTCGGCCCCAATGGAGCGGGGAAGACCACCACGCTCAAAATGCTTTCCGGCATCCTTTATCCCACGTCGGGGACGGCAAAAGTCATGGGGTTCACTCCCTCGGAACGCGACAACGAATACCGCCGCCAATTCGCCTTGGTCATGGGGCAGAAGAACCAACTTTGGTGGGACCTACCGGCACAGGAATCGCTCTATCTCAACAAGGAAATTTACGGCGTGTCCGATGACGCGTACAAAAAAGTATTGGATGAAATGACCGAGCTGCTACAAGTCCAGAAACTCTTGGGCATCATGGTCCGCGAACTTTCCCTCGGTGAGCGCATGAAGTTCGAGTTGATCGCGTCGCTTCTCCACAGCCCCCGCGTATTGCTTTTGGACGAACCGACCATCGGTTTGGATGTTGTGGCCCAGAAGAACATCCGTGAATTCATCCGGGACTATAACCGCCGTACCAAGACCACCATCCTTCTGACCAGCCATTATATGAACGACATCCAGGCCCTTTGCGAAAGAGTTGTGGTCATCAACCAGGGCAAGAAAATATATGACGGCCGCCTGGACGACGTGGTCGAGAAATTCTCGCAGTTCAAGATCATCTCATTAACTTTTAAAAATGAAAGTGTTTCGGAAAGCCAGTTGGCCGCGCTGGGGCAGGTTATGGAATATACGAAAGCCAAGGCGATCATCAAGGTCGCCCGGGACCGGGTCAAGAAGGCATCGAACGAATTGCTGAATCAATTTGAAGTCGATGACATTAATATTGAGGAAGTTCCGATCGAAGAAGTGATCGAGAAAGTCTTTAAGGGCTCGGAGGCCGCCGTTTGAGTTCGACCATTGAGGCAAAATCTCCATTTCATAAGTACTGGGTTATCCTCAGCACCCGCACGCAGGAAGATATGGCTTATCGGGCAAACTATGTTTTCGGCGCGGTTTTTCGTTTTCTCCCCTTGGTAACGACCATCTATCTTTGGTTCGCCATTTATGAATCCCGAAAGGCCGGAGGGGAGACGCTCTCCATTAATGGCATGAATTACGATGACATGATCGCTTATTACGCCTTTATGTTCATCGCCCGCGGTTTTTCGAGCGTGCCTGGCACCATGACCGATATCAGCAAGGACATCAAAGACGGACTCTTGAACCGTTACTTGATCCGGCCTATCAGCTATTTTTGGTACCAAGTTATGTACCGCCTCGCCCATAAACTGGTTTTCTGGTACGTGGCCTTGTTGACTTTTCCACCGATTTTTTTCCTTATGCGCCATTATTTCAGTCATCAGCCCACGCTTTTTGAGTGCGGGGCGTTCGTGATCTCTCTATTTATCGCTTTTTGTATCGGGATGACTTTTTGCTCGATGATCGGCATGTTGGCTTTCTGGTTTCAGGAAATATCCACCTTTTTTTTTGTGGTGATGATGATCGAGTTTTTCCTGTCTGGGCATTTGATCCCCTTGAATATCTTGCCCGCTCCCACGCAGCCTTTCTTGACCCTTTCTCCTTTTGGATATGAGGGCTATTGGCCCTGCGTGATCCTGATGGGAAAGGTCCCTCAAGAGCAATTGCCGCGCCTGTTGGGCATCGGATTTTTATGGATCGGGGTTTTTTACGCGATCAGTCAGATGATGTGGAAAATGGGATTGAAACGCTATTCGGCGGTGGGGGGCTGAGATGGTCACTTTGAGGAAATACCTGAGACTCACCGGACTGATGATGAAGAACTGCCTGATACGCGAGATGCAGTTCAAGGCAAATTTTATCGTCCGACTTTTCACGGAGATGATGTGGCTCGTTATGCAGTTCGTTTTTATTAGTGTCATTTACGTACAAGCCAATGGAATTGTCGGATGGAGCATGTGGCAAATGGTCGTGCTGGCCGGTACCAACCACGTTATTACCCAGCTTTTTGAAGCGCTCTTCTACGACAACTGCATAAGATTGACGGACCAGATACGTCAGGGCGATTTGGACTTCAACCTTATCAAACCGATCAATAGTCAATTTCTCGTGTCCCTGC
Source organism: uncultured bacterium (assembly GCA_964469185.1). Lineage (GTDB taxonomy): Bacteria > Oederibacteriota > Muellerivitia > Muellerivitales > Muellerivitaceae > CAYXYA01. The sequence goes on from CAYXYA010000028.1 coordinate 8,697, forward strand.
GTTATACCGATTATTCTTCTATCGCGAACAGCACAGTTGGTGTCGGCATCATTTTTTACGCGCTGAATAAGATGGGGACCACTGTCTCCTTTGGGGAAGCGCTCTTGTTCGCAGCCCTCATCGTCAATAGCGTCATTATTTACTACTCCATACTCTTCACTCTGTCCGTCTGGACCTTTTGGATCGGTCGCTCCTCTAATCTGATGGAGCTCTACTGGCAGTTCGGGCAGTTTTCAAGATATCCGGGGGACATCTATCCGTGGCTTTTACGCCATTTTCTACTCCTCGTGATCCCCATGCTGGTCGTTTCCAATTTCCCAGCAGGTGTTCTTCTCAACAAACTCGCCAGCGGCTCGATCTTTTACGGGTTCGCCATAGGATTATTTTTTTTCACCTTTACCGTGTGGATCTGGAACAAAGGTCTTCAGCGCTATCGCAGCGCCTCCAGTTAAAGACCATCGGATACTTTCAAGCTTGACGCTTTAAGGGCTTTCTTTAGAATAGCGTCATGCCTGAAACCAAAGTCGCCGAAACCCGCGTCCGATATAGCTCGAAGGTTTCGACCTGGATGACCCTGACGGTCATCGCCCTCGTTTTGATCCTCAATTTTTTTAATGTCCTGCTGAAACTCGAGAATCAAAGTATCGATTTTCGTTTTAACGTGCGCGGTGTCCGCCAACCGCAGGCGCCCGTCAAGATCATTGCCATCGACGAAAAGAGCCTCCAGGAAGTCGGGCAATGGCCTTGGCCCCGCGCTGTGCACGCCCAGCTGGTCCGCAGGTTAAAAGCGGATGGCGTCAAGTGTGTTTTCTATGACGTCTTCTTTGCCGAGCCCGAACGCACTCAAGAGAAGATGCTCGGCCAGGTCGAGTCGCTGTTGAGCCATTCCATGGAGGGCTCCGAAAAGGCCCGCGAAAAAATCCTATCCGATCTCCGGCGTTTTAGCGCGAGTCAAAATGGCGACGCTGAATTTGCCAAAGCCATCAAGGAAACCGGGAACGTGTTCATGCTCATTGAGCCGCTGGTGAAGGGCAAGGGCGGGCGCACGCCCGATCCCGAAACCTTGAATCTGACCGACGCGGAGCTTTTTGGTGGTTTCACCAATGTATTGGTATCCGAAGAATCGTTGATCGTTAGCATTCCGGAGATCCAAAAAAATTCCAAAGACTCCGGTCATACCCGTTGTTTGACCCAGGGCGACTTGGTCATCCGATATTATCCGACAGTCATCGATTACAAGGAAAAGTTGATCCCGCATTTATCGCTCCAAGTGGTCCGTCATTTTTTGGGAAGCAAGGAACCCGTTAAAGTCAGGCTGGGAGAACATTACACCGAAGTGGCGGGGCGTAAAATTCCGATCCTGTCCAACGGGATGGCTTTCATCAATTTTTGCGGTCCCGATACGACCATACCGACCTATTCAGCCAGCGACATTTTGAATAACCGCATCAAGCCGGGGGAACTAAAAGACACGATCGTCGAGATCGGCCCGACAGCTGAGGGCATTAACGATATTCGGCCGACACCCTTTTCCCGGATTTCCCCGGGCGTCGTGATCAACGCCAATATCATGGAAAATGTCATCTCGGGCAACTTTTTGACGTTGGCGCCGAAGTATTTGAGATATCTTTTGGTCATTTTCATGTCTTTCCTCATGTGGTACCTGATCCCTCGATTGACCCCGCTGGGAGGGGCCGCGGCTTTTGTTTCTTCATTGATCCTCTATCTGATCGTTTCCTGTCTTTTGTTTTCTTACGCGCACTTAGTAATTGACGTCACGCATCCGAACCTCGCTTTGATCCTGACTTTTACGGTGTTGACGACCTATAAGTTCCGCACTGAAGTGCGACATGGACGTCATTTGAAGAACATGTTCCAGAGCATGGTGACCCCGAAAGTCGTCGACGCCATCCTCAAGTCGCCGACAGGTATCACCCTGGGTGGTGAGGAAAAAGAACTGACGGTCATGTTCTCGGACATCCGGGGTTTCACCACCTATTCCGAAAAACACACTCCTCCGGAAGTCATAGCGGTCTTGAACGAGTATTTGACCCAGATGACTGACCTTGTTTTCACGACCGAAGGAACTTTAGACAAATATATCGGCGACGCCATTATGGCTTTCTGGGGAGCCCCGGTGTTCCAGGAAGATCACGCTTACCGCGCCTGCAGTACGGCGCTGGGAATGGTGGAATTCCTTCACGACGTTCTTCATCCCAAGTGGGAATCGGAAGGGAAAGAAAAACTTCAGATCGGTCTGGGCTTGAACACGGGTGGTATGGTGGTCGGGTTCGTGGGTTCACAGGCGATCAAGAATTACACCCTGATCGGCGACGAGGTGAATTTGTGTAGCCGACTGGAGGGAACGACCAAGGAATATCGGGTCGAGATCATCATCGCCGAATCGACTTTTGAGAAGGTGAAAGACGACATGCTGTGCCGGGAATTGGACTTGATCCAGGTCAAGGGAAAGACCAAACCTATCCGTATTTACCAACTGCTCGACCGCCGGTTCAAAGCGAGCGAGAAAACGAATAATAAAGTGGAGGCGTTTCACGAGGGTTTGGTGCTCTATCGGGCCCAAAAATGGGACGAGGCGGCCAAGAAATTCGAAAAATGTCTGGAATTGGATCCTCAGGACGGTCCCGGGGCCATCTTCTTGGAACGTTGCAAGCATTTAAAAGGACACCCACCCGCCGTGAATTGGGATGGAGTCTATGTGATGAAGACCAAGTAAAGCGATTAACTTTTATGATGTTTTTTTACGTAATATATTTTACCTATCTTTTAAACTCCCTTTGGGCTTTTTTAGATAAAATGTGTTACTGTTTGTCTAGCTTTTCAATCCATCGATGCGGAGTTCCACTATGAGGCTTTTTTATCGTTTTTGCTTTGTCTTCTTTATCTGCGGGTCGGTTTTGGCGGCTTCGACCCCTAATCAAGGTGTTTTGATTTCCGTGAACGGCGACGTTCAGATCAAGGTCAAAAAAAATCGTAAAACCGTAATAGCGAAAAAGGACATGACCGTTTTTGAAGGGGATAGGATAACCACCAAAGATAAATCCACGGCGACCCTGCGCTTGTTCGACGGCTCCGAATTGAAGATATCGGAAAAAACGAAGTTTGTTTTAACAGCGCTTCAAAAACCCACCGAACAAACTAAGATCATCAAATTCAAACTGCTCATCGGTAAATTGTTCGCTGAGGTCAAAAAACTCACCACTTCCGAGTCTGCGTTCGAGATCGAAGCGGGCGGCGTAGTTTGCGGTGTGCGGGGAACAAAGTTCTCGATGGAAAATAATGGCGCGCCAAAACCGAAAGTTATATTGCAGGTTTTTGACGGGAGCGTTTATGCCATCGACGGCAAAGGTAATCATTATATTTTCAATCCTGGTCCGCCGATCCAGTTCCAGGGTGGGACAAAGTCCGGCGACTCGGGCAAACCTAATGATCAATCTAACGACGATAAAAAGAAACCGAACAAAACGTCTGATGGCGGTGGTTCTTCGGATACCGGGGCCAGTACCAGCCTTAATGACCTTAGCAACCAGTTCCAAACGGGTGTTCTTGTTAACGGCGACAACACTTTGAACAATCCTTCCGTACTGGGATCGGTTCAAGTCAATGTGCATCCGCAACTCGGGTATTGAAATGAACAAAAAAACTTGGCTGATCCTGGCTGTGATATTTCTAATGCCCTTGGAGTCGATGGCAAACGGGTTGTTGAGTTTGGGCGCCCGTTACAACGCCTGGAATTCTAATTATCTGAACCCCTTTAACGGTTACGAGGTTTTAGCGCCGTTTGGGTTGTCTTATCAAGTCAGCCCCAAGGATAAGCTTTACGGTCAAACCGAGTATGGGGTGGGCGGTTACACCGATTCAGTGGCTGGGACAGAAACCGTTATTCTGAGTCATTTTTCGGATACGGTGGTTGGCGGTGAGTTCAACTTCACCAGTTTTGGCCTTCCGTCTGTTTTTAACATCGCGCTCAACCTCCCTACGGGTGATCCAACTTGGGAAAGTAAGCAGATCGCTTCCAATATCCCGACGGAATTTGTAGATGGCCGCTATCGCGGGCGTGGTTTTGGCA
>CAYXYA010000029.1:0-12782 GCA_964469185.1 uncultured bacterium
GCGGGGCCGTCGTCATCGACTGGCGTGAGCCCCAACCAATTGCCGATGAGCACACCGATCTCGAAGTCGCCCATATCCCCCCCTAAGGGCTTCAAATAGTTTGAGCGGTCTTTCATAAACACATCAGGATGGGTCCATGTATTTTGACGATTTCTTGAACCGCATCAAAAAGGACGATAGCGCGAACCTAGTCCTGCTTTTCGGCGACTCCGAAAGCGTTATCTCGGAAGGCGTCCGCCTTCTCAAAGAAAAATTCAAAAAAGCCAAACCCGCAGGTGTTCTTCAATCTTTTGATGGGAATGAGCACGATATGACGGATGTTCTTTCCGCGGCGGGCAGTTCCGGACTCTTCTCGTCTTCCCAGCTTCTCATCGTCAAGAACGGCCAGAAGATCTTGGGCGGCCATTCCGAGGGCGCGGTCCAACAACTCAAGGACTATTTCGAGAATCCGAACCTGGATTCTTATCTGGTGTTCTCGGCGCCCGGGCTTAAAAAAACGCTCAAAGCGGTCGCTGCGGTGGAGAAACTAGGTTGGGGAGTCCAGTGCGGGGATATGCCGGAATGGAAACTGGGCCCCTGGGTAAAACAACAGGCGCAGGACAGGGGCTTGTCCATCGCCGAGGACGCGTCACAGCTCTTGGTCCAAAAAGTCGGCGTGGATATCGCTTATCTTCAGAGGGCTTTGGAACAATTGGCGGATTACATCTATCCCGCGAAAAACATCTCCCTGGATCATGTTCGGGAATTGCCGGTGCCGGGAGTGGAGTCCAATATTTTTCCTTTCTTGGACGCGGTGGCTAGCCGGCAAACGGATAAAGCCCTGAGGCTCATGGGTCAGTTGGAAGATGGCGTTGACACGGGAACGACCATGATGCTTTACGGCCGAATCCGCGAATTGTTGATGATCGCCTCAGGAAGGTCGCGGGGTCTGGGCCAGACGCAGGTCAGCGAAAAACTGGGGCTTTCGCCTTTTCGCCTTAAGAATCTTTGGGATCAATCGGGGCAATTCACGGTGGAGGAATTAAAGGAGGCGCTGAGAGATTTGGCCCATCTTCAAGCCGGAGTGGTAACGGGACGGCTCGGTAAACCCGCGGCAAAAGCGTCGATCGAATGGTGGGTCTTGAAATGGGGAAAAAATCGGATGGCCGTTAAAACGGCCATCCGTTGAGATCATTATTTGAACTTGTGGACAAAAGACGACAGGCGGGCGATATTCCTGGAAGCGGTGTTCTTCTTCAAGATCCCGTGAGAGTGGGCCTTGTCCAAGACCTTCATGGCGATCTTCAGTTTTTGTTGGGCTTCTTCCTTGGTTTTGGCTATGCGGACGGCCTTGATGGCGGTACGGATCTTGTTCTTTTCCGCTGAGTTACGGATGGTGCGGCGTTTGGTGCGGCGGACATCTTTGATCGACGACTTGATGATCGGCATGGATCCTCCATAAAGTGTGCCCTCGTTCCAATGGAACTGAGGGATACGGGCGGTTTGCTTCAAGATTCGGGCCGCCTGTAAAAACGGAGGCTCATCGTAAACGAACGAAGGAGTGCTGTCAAGAATGGTCCGAAAAGCTGACTCTCATCCTCCGGAGCCCCGAACGGCCGCGAAAGTAGCGGGGCATTTCCGCGTCGTTTCCCTGGCGACTTCCATCAGCAGGGTGACCGGCTTTTTCCGCGACCAGCTGAATTCCTGGATCTTCGGGGCGGGACTCGTCTCCGATTCCTATTTCGCCGCTTTGCGCATCCCGAACCTTTTGCGGGATCTCTTCGCCGAGGGGGCTTTGTCCTCCTCTTTCATCCCAACGCTCTCGAAAAGTTTGGAGAAGGAAACCGCCAAAAAGACCTGGGAGCTCATCTCCCAGGTTTACACGATGCTCCTGCTCATCGTAGGGACCGTGGTCGGCATCGGTATCTTCGCGGCACCCTGGATCGTCAGGGTCGTGGCTCCGGGGTTCGTTTCAGATGCCGCCAAGTTCGCCCTGACGGTCGAACTGACGCAGATCCTGTTCCCAGTGCTTCTGTTCGTTTCGATGGCCGCGCTTTGGATGGGCACGCTCAACTCACATGACCGCTTCACGGCTCCGGCTTTCGCGCCGGTGGCGATGAACGTGACCCTCATCTTGACCGGCCTCTATCTTTATTACTTTCCCTCGGACGCGATGGCGGACGACGAACTTAAAAAGATCCGCATCTGGACGATCGCGACGACGGCGGGTTTCGCTTTTCAATGGCTGGTGCAGATGCCGTCGGCCTGGAAATTGAAAGGGCGGTTCCGCCTGATCTTTCATCCGTCCCATCCCGGTATCCACGAGATGTTATTCCTTATGGCGCCGGCCATCATCACCCTCTCGGTCACACAGGTGAATTTTCTCTTGAACCAGATATTCGCGTCCTTCTTGAAAACAGGAAGCATCACCTGCCTGACTTATGGTAACCGTTTGATGCAATTGCCCTACGGTGTCTTCGGAGTCTCGATCGCGACGGTAGTCCTGCCTTTGATGTCCCGTCAGATGGCGGAGGGGAATCGAAAGGGTTTTGACGCGACCTTGAGCCAATCACTGAAGGCCGCGGCTTTTATCATGGTCCCGAGCACGTTAGGACTGTGGATGGTCAGTCTTCCCATCTGCCGTCTTGCTTTTCAGCATGGGCACTTCAGCGAGGAGTCCACCTTGTTGGTGGCGGACGCCACCTGTTTTTACGTGCTCGGTCTTTTTGCCCACTCGGGCATCAAGATACTGACGCAGGCTTTTTATCCGCTCAAACGTCCGAAGTGGCCATTCTGGGGGGCGGTCATCAACATGGTCTCGACCGCGCTCTTGAATCTTTCTGCGCTGATCTTCCTGACCGACCCGCACCAAAAATTCCTGGCGCTGCCTCTGGCAACGACCGCCGGCGTATTTTTTTACTTTTTCTTTTTGTCTTATGGTTTGACCCGCTATGGCGTGAAATTCGAGACCGCTTCTATGCTGAGAGAGGGGACTAAGATCGCTTTCGCGACAGTCGCGATGGGGATTTCGGCCAGTGTCGCTCTGTCGTTCTTGTCGTCGAGCGCATTGCCCGGACAGAATATCGTCGTGGTGTTCGTTCCTATCCTGGCTGGCGCGGCGGTTTATTTTGCCGCGGCGAAGCTCCTCAAGTGCGAGAGCCTTGAATGGATCATCTCCAGTAAACGGAAAGCCTGACTTCCATGACAAAAGTGAACTGGTATAAAGAAGCGCGCCGCGGTTTGTTCAAAAATTCCTCTGGCTGGTGGGCGGCGGCATGGACAAATAAAGGGCTTTCGGCCTTGGCATTGCCCCAACCCTCCAAGACGGCAGCTCTCAGAAAATTGGCGGAGTATTTACCGCCGATGCCGGAAGCGTTTTGGGAAAAACCTTTGATGGCGGTCCCTTCCTCTATCCTGATCGCGGTCCGCAAAGCGCTCGTAGGAAGATCTTTCTCGCGTCCCTCTTTGGACCTTTCTTTTTTGACCCCTTTTCAGCAAAGGATATTGTCCGCTACGGCTGAGATACCCTTAGGGCAAGTCCGTACGTACGGCTGGACGGCCCGTCGGGCAGGATCGCCCCGTGGTTTCCAGGCCGCCGGACAGGCGCTTCACCGAAACCCCGTCTATTTGCTCATCCCCTGTCATCGGGTCGTCGCCGGAGGGAACCGCTTGGGCGGATACGGCGGCGGAGTGGAATGGAAAACAAAACTGCTTAAAATCGAAAAAATACCACTCTATCGAAGCCCAGATGGTGGTTACATGGTGTCAAAAGCTCTGTTAAAATAACCGTTCTTCTTTCAAGTCGTTTGTCCGAGATGAGCCGTAATAACCCAGGTTATCGAGGGTCGGATGCTTCAAGGCAACATCGACAAATACAAACTCATCGAGATCAAGGGCAGTGGAACTTTTGGGACCGTTTGGCTGGCCGAGGACACCTGGATCGGCAAAAAAGTCGCCCTCAAGATCCCCCATAATCAAAAAGAAGAATTCATCAAGCTCATCGCTGAACCGAAGCTCTTAGCCTCCCTCGATCATCCCAACATCGTTCAGATCCTCACCGTTGATAAAGCCGAGAACACCTTCTTCATGGTCATGGAGTTCGTGGACGGTCAGAACCTCGCCCAGCTCATGCAGGAAACCCCGCTCACCTACAAAGAAGCGGTGGACATCATCATTCAGATCCTCGGCGGCCTTCAGTACGCGCATGAGAAGAACGTCATCCATCGCGATCTGAAACCCGGGAACATCCTTCTGACCTCCGACCGAAAAGTGAAGATCACCGATTTTGGGACGGCCATGATCCAGGCTGGGCAGGGAGGCGCCGGCATAGGCGGCACTCTTTATTACATGTCAAAGGAGCAAGTGCTGGGGCACCCGGTCCCGGCTTCGGATGTTTATTCCATCGGCGTGATCCTCTATGAGATGGTGACGGGCAAACTGCCTTTTTATGACGAGGTTCCAATGGCGGTCTTGAACAAAATATTGAAAGAGGACGCCCTTCCACCAAGCAAGATCAACGTGAACGTGCCGAGAGAACTGGAAGCGATCATCATAAAAGCGCTTCAAAGCGAAGTGTCCAAGCGCTACCGTTCGGCCGGTGAAATGAAAGCGGATCTGGAAAAATTACCGCCCGAAATCTTGGTCAAGCCCATCGGCGTCGGAAAGCAAACTCAGGAAGTCGTCACCCATACCTTGATCGAGGCCTCTGTCAAAAAAGAGGCCAAGGAAACAGGGGATATCAACAGCCTGCGTTATCAGGGTTATTCCTATAAGTTGCTCAGGACGATCGGGACAAGAGGTAAGGAAGACGGTAATTTCATCTCGCCGCTTTCGGTGGCGGTGGACAAAGACAAAAGAATTTACGTGTGCGATTCCCTGAAGTGCAGTATCCAGGTATTCGAACCCGAGGGAAAGTTCCTTTATTCCATCGGTAAGTTCGGCCCTCCGGCCCGCGACTCGAAAGAGGCCTCGTTCTTGATGCCGGTCTCGGTCGTCGTCGACCAGGGCGGGAACGTGGTCACCCTGGACGCTAAAACCTGCATGGTCCAGGTCGTCGCGAAAATGGGACAACTCGTCGCAAGGTTCGGCGAACCGGCTTCGCCTGGTACGGGCAAAATCGAGATGGGCGCGGGCGGCTTTTTTCATCCCCAGGACCTGACATTGGACGCGAATGATAATATCTACGTATCGGACACGGGCAACCACCGCGTCCGCGTCTTTAACGCCGCGGGGAAGGTCTTGAACAAGTTCGGTATCCAGGGCGCCCGTTTGGGCGAATTCAACAACCCGTCCGGATTGACGATCGATAATCAGGGCAATCTTTTAGTGGTGGACGAGAAGAACTTCCGGGTCCAAATATTCACTCAAAAGGGCGTCTACAAGAACAAGTTCGGTAAACGGGGCACAGGCCGCAGCGAGTTCCTTTCACCGACGGGTATCGCGACAGATTCGAAACGGAACATCTTCGTTACGGACCGAGACTTTCGTATTCAAATATTCGATCCTGAGGGTTATTATTTAACTGAGTTCGGGATGCCGACCGGCAACTATAAGATCGCACCGAAGTATTACGGCATCGCCATAGACGATGAGAATACTATTTACCTCACCGACATCGCCAATTGCAGTGTTCTAGTTTATGGGTTAAGGAAATGAGCGCGTTATGAGTTCCCCTCTAAATACCGATCCCGCGACGCCGAACCGCATCGTTCTAACCGCGCCGAAGGCTTCCGGTAAGCCGCAAATCACACTCAATGTCTTGGCCGGCCCCGAGCAGGGACAGATCTTCAAGATCGCGCGGCCCACGACCACCATTGGCCGTTCGAATACCTGCGAGATAATGATCACCGATCCGTTGGTCTCCCGTCAGCATTGCCAAATCGTTTTGGGAATGGGCGGGATCAGCCTCAAGGATATGGGAAGCACGAACGGCACCACCTTGAACGGCAATCGTGTCACCGAAAGTCCTCTTCGCAATCAGGATGTCATCTCTGTGGGCGGGACCCGCTTCCGTTTCGCGGTCGAAGTTTCCAAGGAATCTAGCCAAGACAACAAGAACCCCAAGCTGGACGAGTTAGCGCATAAAAAACTCCTAACTCTTTACGAAGTCGGGAATATCGTGAATTCTGTTTTGGAATTAAAGACCCTCTTGAGCATCATCATGGCCATGGCCATCAAGGTCATGCAGGCCAATCGTGGGTTCCTCCTGCTTCGCGAAAAAGACGGCGTGATGAAGCCCGTCGCGACCCACGTCTTGACCGCTGTCGAGGCAAAAGCTCCCTATAGCCAGACCATTGTGGATACGGTCATGAAAGAACGGGTGCCGGTCTTGGTTTTGGACGCCGCGCAGGATATCCGCTTCGCTAACCGCGACAGTTTGAAGGCACTGCCGTTATCGTCCGTCATTTGCGTCCCGATTTGGGACCGTGACAACATCGTGGGTGTGATCTATGTCGATAAGGCCGAAGGAACCAGCACCTTCAACGAAGAGGATATGTACTTTCTTTCGGCATTCGCCAACCAGGCGGCGGTCGCCATCACAAACGCTCAGTTGTTCGACAACGTGAGAAGGGAAGAACGTCTGAGAACTTCCTTACAACGTTATCTTTCGCCCAACCTAGTTGATGAAATGGTCGAGAAAAACACCGGAAGTCTCGCGCTTGGAGGTGCTAAGAAGAAAGTCACCATTTTGTTCACTGATATCCGAGGCTTTACCAGTTTGACCGAGAGGGAACCGGTCGAGACGGTCGTCTCCTTACTTAATGAGTACTTCAGCGCGATGTCCGAAGCCATCTTCGCGAACAAAGGAACTTTAGATAAGTTCATTGGTGACGCCATTATGGCCATTTACGGAGCGCCGTTAGAGGACAAGGACAGCACGTTCAATTGCGTGAAGACGGCTGTTGAGATGCGGGCGAAGCTGGTGAAGTTGAATGAAAAATGGAAATCACAGAACCGGCCTGTGATCAAAGTCGGATATGGAATCAACACCGGTGAAGCCATCGTGGGGAACATTGGTAGCGAGCGTCGCATGGAATACACCGCCATCGGGGATATGGTGAATACCGCTTCTCGTATCGAGGGCCAGACCGAGGACAATCAAATTTTCATTACTGAGGATGCTTATAAAGAGCTGGGAAACCGCGTGCAGGTCAAAAAGCTTTCTCCAGTTAAACTCAAAGGCAAGGCCAACCAAGTTCAAATCTATGAAGTTCTAAGTTTAACCCCCAAGGCTTAATCCTCGCCATCAGTTGCATCTGCATCTCCGGTATTCAGATAAAAAGGTGTTCATGAACAAAATTAAAGTGTTGCCCGAAAAAGTCATTAACCAAATCGCCGCTGGGGAGGTAGTTGAACGCCCCTCGTCCGTGGTCAAAGAACTCGTCGAAAACTCCTTGGATGCCGGGGCGACCTGGGTTGAGGTCGAGATCCAAGAGGGCGGACGGAAACTTATCAAGGTGACGGACAACGGAGAGGGAATGAATCCCGAGGACGCCCAGTTGGCGGTCCAAAAACACGCGACCAGCAAAGTCTACACAGTCGACGATCTATCACGCCTTCATACCTTCGGTTTTCGTGGTGAAGCCCTTTCGAGTATCGCCTCCGTTTCCCATTTCGAGCTTTCGACTCGCACTCCTTCGGCGCTTTCGGGCGTTTCGGTAAAGATCAAAGGCGGGGATAAACCCAAAACCCTTGAGACAGGACGTCCTGTCGGCACGACCATTTCCATCTCGAATCTCTTTTTCAACACACCTGCCCGGTTGAAATTCATGAAGAAGGAAACCACTGAAGAGAATCATATCGTCATGGTGGTGACGACTTACGCCCTGGCTTTCCCGAAAGTGGCGTTCAAATTGACTGTAGATGGAAAGGAAACGCTCAGCGTTACTCCGAGCGACTTTCCGGCAAGGTTGGTAGAGATTTTTGGCAGGGATATGTCTAAGTCCTTCTTGCCTGTGGAATGGGAAGGCAATGGCATTCATATCACCGGAGCCGTAAGCGCGCCGACAGTCACTAAACCGACCCGTGAGAACATGATGTATTTCGTCAATCGCCGCTGGGTCGCGAATCCCTCCTTAGGCCACGCCGTGATGACCGCTTTTCATACCTTGCTTCCGACTCGTCGTTTTCCAGCGGCGGTCCTCTTTATCGACATGCCGGAAGACCAAGTGGATGTGAATGTTCATCCGACCAAGAAAGAAGTGAAGTTCTCGAGGGACCGTGAAGTTTATGAGGCGATCGTTCGCGCGATACGAAGCGCTCTCTTGACCGCGCCGAGCGATTTACAAAAAGTACTCGCGAACCAGCAGGGAACTGCGGCGTCGGTTTATTCACAAACTCCCGCAACCTTTCCTACGGCTCAGGAGGTTTCTTCTGCCATTTGGAGTCAATCCAGTAGTCCTACTCTGTACGACAAGTTAGCTCAAAAATTACCATCATCACAAGAACCGGGTGCTTCCGGTTCTCATGCACCTTCATTCGAAAGCTTCGGGTTGGGTGGCGGCGGATTGCAAGCTAAGCGAATCGACCCCCAAGTGCCTCTTTACAATTTCAGTCAGTTGTTCAATACCTTCATCGTTTTCCAATCCGACAACGAAATGTTCATCGCGGACCAACATACGGTCCATGAACGTTTGAACTATGAGCGGTTGATGAAAAAATCTCGTGAGAAAAAATTAGAGGTTCAACCCTTGCTCGTGCCGGTCACCGTGGAACTGAGTGCCAAGGAAGCCCAGGTGCTTCGCAATAATTTTGAAGTTTTAATGGAACTCGGAATGGAAGTGGCTCCATTCGGCGGGAACACCTTTTTGGTGCGAAGTGTCCCGGCTGATCTAGCGGGCAAGAACATGATCACGCTTGTTAAAGATTTGGTTGATGATCTGGCTGAACAAGATTCTTCCGGCGTTAAATCCACAAATCGTTTCGATCAGGCGCGCGAGCGTGCGGCGACTTTTATGTCTTGCCGAAGCGCGGTCATGGCGGGAGACCGTCTGAACGAGGAACAGATGCGGGGGATGGTGGAACAAATGCGCGAAGCGAACTTGCCGTTCACTTGTCCTCACGGACGTCCTACCATCATGTCCATACCACTTTCAGAACTTTATCGCCGTTTCGATAGGCACTAATGATGAACCCGAAGGATTTATCATTAGTAAATGATTTCGCAAAAACAGCGAAAGCTTATTGCGATTTAATCGATGGTTACAGATTAAAGACGCGATCGGAGTTTATATGTTCCGCTTTTTTACTGATCACCGACCTTCTCAATAAGGCGATGCAACTTCCACGTATTACCGATCTGCAAGATGAAGAACGTCCGACGGCTGAAAATTCGAATGAGAAATTTGACCGGTTTAAAGCGCTCACTGAATTTCTAGGTGATTGGTGCTGGTATCAAGAAGTTTTTGATGGAATAAGTCTTAAGGACTCGGGCAACGAAGTGGGAACAGCAGACTTGGCTGATGACTTTACAGACATTTATAAAGACCTTCGAGAAGGTTTGGAATCTTTCGATTTGGGCACTCCGAAAAATATTGAAGAGGCAGTTTGGCAATGGAAATTTCTTTTTGAAATGCATTGGGGTCGCCATGCAACATCGGCTCTTCGAGCCATTTACTTACGAGTTCCTCGTGGGGAAATTTAAACGATGTCCGCGATAGGAACTCACGAAAATTCAAAGCACATTCCCATCATCGTCGGACCGACAGGTGTCGGAAAATCCGATATCGCCGTCCACTTGGCAATGAAGCTTGGCATGGAAATTATCTCCGCAGATGCCTTTCAAGTTTATCGCGGGCTTGAAGTCGGAACCGCGCAACCTTCCCTAGAACTGCAAAATAAAGTCCCTCATCATCTCATTGGCATTCGTCCTCCCTCTGAAAGTTGGAACGCGGTTCAATTTGCGACTGAAGCAAGCCGCATTCTTGAAGCGGGAAAAATCCAAAATAAAAAGTTTTTGATCGTGGGAGGAGCTGGGTTTTACCTTCGTGCTCTGGTGGAAGGACCGCCGCCTGGTTCGGCTCCGGACCCTGAGATCAGGGAGATGGTCGCGGAAAAGGCGGAACAAATGGGTCCCGAAAAAACACATCAGTGGCTTGCCCAGCGGGACCCGGATGCGGCGAAACGACTAAACCCTCAAGACCAACAGCGGGTTTGCCGTGCGATCGAAAAAACTTTCGGTGTTACCGAACCGTCGCCATCCTACAAGCCCCTCGGAAAAGAAAACGTCCGATTCTTGGGTTTGGAACGCTCAAGGGAGAATCTCGATAGACTTCTTCATACACGGGCCGACCTCATCTGGAAGTCGGGTCTTTTGGATGAGACCAAGGAATTGTTTGAAATGAATATTCCAAAGGAACATCCTATTTGGACGGCCATCGGCTACACCGAAGCCGCTGCTTTTTTGAGAAATGAAATGACGCAGGCGGAAGCTCTTGAGAGAATATTTAGAAGGACGCGTCAATACGCCAAACGGCAATGGACTTGGTTCAAACATCAACACGAAGTGAAGTGGTTCAATTTGGACGATTTTACGAGCATAGAATCGGTCGTTGGGAAACTCGAAGAAGAAATGACGAACTGAACTAGGAGCATTCCTTGTCCACAATCCGAATACGTGTCGCCGGCATCTTGGTCAAAGACAGCAAGATACTGCTGGTGCGCCACGAAAAAAATGAAAAGAGTTACTGGCTTCTTCCTGGAGGGGGAGTGGACTTCGGCGAAAGCGCCGAGGCCGCGCTCGTCCGGGAATTCCAAGAGGAGGTCGGGCTTTCCATCCGCGTGGGAAAACTTGTGTTGGTCCACGACTCCATTCCTCCCAATCGGCATCGCCAGGTCTTGAATCTTTATTTTTTAGTGACCGCGGATAAATATGACATCAAGGTGACCCAGGACGCAGTCTTGAAGGACGCGGCTTTTTATCCTCTGTCCGAGTTTGGCGGGATGACGGTGAATCCGGACGTGAAAAAAGAAATACTAGATGGGATAGGGAACGGCTGGTCGGAAAGCTGCCGATATTTGGGAAATCGTTGGCATGATTGAGGTTGAGGGAACCGTTCACTCTTGGTTAATGTTGAACCGATTTTGACGCTCTGTTAAAATAAGCCCCAATGAAAAAGGCACCGACACCTACCAGCCCCGCGGCATCCAGCAAAACTTTTTTTTACCTGTTGATGGGTTTTTGCGCGTTTTTAGTTATCAGCGTCATCTTTGTCGCCTATTCCATCCACCACGTTTTTAGCAGCGGAAGCGGTCCATCTCTTTTGTCCGGTTCAGGTGAGATTTGTCTCATCGAGATCCAGGGCCCCATTTATCAAAGCGACGATGTTGTACGCAGGATCAAGCGGTTCAAAAAAGGCTCCCAAAAAGCCCTCATCCTCCGCCTGAACAGTCCCGGCGGGGCGGTGGCGCCTTCCCAGGAAATTTATTCCGCCGTCTTAAGCGCCCGCCAGTCGAAAAAAATAGTGGTGGCCAGTATGTCCAGCCTCGCGGCGTCTGGCGCCTATTACATCGCTTCAGCCTGCGACAAGATCGTGGCTAACCCTGGTACTTTGACAGGCTCTATCGGCGTGATAGCGCAATTTCCCGACGCGACCGGGCTCCTGAAAAAAGTGGGGCTCGATTTCGAGACCATCAAGAGCGGCAAATTCAAGGATACGGGTTCCTATAGCCGCCACATGAACCCTCAGGAAAGAGCCTATCTCCAAGCCACAATCGACGATGTTTTTCACCAGTTCTTGGATTCGGTCATCGAGGGACGCCGAACGGCCTTTCAGGAACACCTTTCCAAACAGATGAAGGTCAAGGCGAAAGCCATCACCGATGGGCAGATCCGAAATTACATCCTCCCTTACGCCGACGGCAGGGCGCTAACGGGCAAGAGAGCTTTTGAATTAGGTTTTGTGGATAAGTTGGGTGGTTACGACGAGGCGGTACGGCTGACGGCCGAACTGGCAGGGATCAAGGGCGAACCAACGGTTAAAGCGGATAGATCGAGAAGGTTTGACGATATCCTGGATGGGATATTACCATTCTCATTCTTGGCGAAGTCGAGCAATTCGTTCCAATTGGAATATAGAGGGATTTTTTAAGATTCAAGGAGACGATTGTGGCGGAAGCGACCGATAACAAAAAATCGAACGGCCAGTTCTTAGCTGCCGTGTCATCCCTGATGAAGATGATGATCTGGGTCGCCATTGGTTTGGTCTTTTTCTTTCTAGCGATCGTTTATAAGTTCAAACATCCTATTCCCGCCGAGTTAGAATCCAAGATCGTCCGTTTTATCCCTCACCCATCCTATTTCATCGCCGGGTTCGGTTTTGTTTGTTTGGGTCACGCGAGGGATCTACTCCGGCAAGAATATCTCGCGGAACATAAAAAGAATTTTTATTTTTCCCACGCGTGGAAAGAGCCTCTTCTGACGGCGCAAGTTTATCTGCTTTACGGCGCGGGTCTCTACGCCATCCTGTATGGAATAAAAATGATCCCAGCGATCGGTATTTTAGGACTGGGCTTTTTCGTCTTCGCATTCTTCCTCTATGTTCTTTGGTATCAGATCGCGCATTTCAAGAACCGCCTTCCGGCCCTGGCGGCCGTGCGTATCTCGTTCGTCGCGTTCCTCTTGGCGTTCGTTTCATATGTGCTTTGGGCGAGGGCTCAGGTGGTGGTACCCAGTTTGGTCGTCGCTTTCCTGTCGATACTCGCCTCTCTCTATAGTTTGACGGTCGAGGAAAAAGACACGACGGTTCAAAAATGGAGTTGGATGAGGACGATCCTGGTTATCGGTACGGTCGGTCTGCTCGGCA
>CAYXYA010000030.1:0-12393 GCA_964469185.1 uncultured bacterium
AACCGAGATTGCCTGAAACGACACAACCCCTTCAAATTTTGATCGTGGATGACAACCAAGGTGATATCGCGCTCATGATCGAGGCCGCGAGGAAAAACGCTCCTGGGTTGGAGATCACTTTTACGACCAATCCGGAAAACGCCGTTCAGATGCTCCATGACCGCCAGGACGTGGGCCGGCCGTTCGATCTGGTGCTACTGGACCTGAATATGCCGCGCAAGAACGGTTTTTCGGTCCTGACGGATATTCGCAAGGATCCCGCTTTACGCCATATTCCGGTCCTGATCTTGACCAGTTCCCGTTCCGACGGGGATGTCCGGATGGCATACGATCTAAAGAGCAACGCTTACCTGATCAAACCGGTGGAATTCACGGAATTGGGCGAGTTGATGGGATCCGTCCAGGATTTTTGGTCTCGTAATACGCAGCCGCCGAACGGTTTAAAGGCGAGATTTATTCCATAAGGTCGTTCATCATGCTTTCCATTTCCGCGGCGGGTTTCCTGGTGGTTTTGAGCGCGGGATATTTTCTGATGCGGGCCCATTTAATGGCGCGGCCGGTCAAGCCTGTCGCTCACTGGATCCACGGTTTGTCAGCGTTTTTTTTCCTCGGGTTCCTTTTTATCGAAGCCAGCCGGTCGGGTACGCCATTGCGGGTGGTGACGGGTTTCTTCATAGTGGTTTTCTTCATCGGGATCTTTCTTTTGACGCGCCGTTTTCGAAAACAGCCGTTCCTTCTCTCCGTGGCGCTGTTCCACGCTTTGCTGGGTGTAGTAGCCTTTCTTTTATTGCTGGCTTCTTTGGGAACGCAATAACGTGATCTTTTCATGAGGTCTTGTGCTATTTTCTTCTGAGTTCATTCGAACCAGGAGTTGTTTTGGATAATAGCCAGTACCAAAAATGGAAATCCCTCCAATCCCACTGGGATGACGACGAGTTCCTCAAATCCCTGACCCCTCTCATGAAACTGCGCTATCGGCGGTTGGACGAAAAAGTCGCCGATATCCTTCAGGAAAACTTCTCAAAAAATTCTGGCCGCCCGTTGTTGGTGGATGCGGGTTGTGGCAGGGGAGAGTTCGCTCATTTCCTCAAGCAAAGCTGGGGTAACGATTCGGAGCCGTGGAATTACTTGGGGTTGGAGCCTTCCCAAGAACAACTAGGCCAGCGCGACATCCCGACGTTGGGTTTAGGTTTTATCCAGGCGACCGCCGAACAGATGCCTTTGCCCGATATGGCCGCGCAAGGTGTCCTCATCAAGGAAGCACTCGACCATTGCTACGATCCCGCCAAAGTGTTTAGCGAAGCGAAACGTCTGCTCAAACCGGGAGGCCTGTTGATCGTCACCATCACGAACGACCGCTCCTACTTCAAACGACTTCTGCCCTTCGTGAACACCGCCCGCAAAGCGACACAAACCGATCATTTGTTTTTTTTCGGGCCGGATGACTTGAGCAAACTGGCGAAAGAGGCCTTGTTTGACAGGGTTTCGGTGGAAACCTATAATTACCTGAAATTTCCACGGCTTCTTGAAGTGGTGTTGGGTTGGCTGGGAGAACCCATGGTTCGTGGTCTTTTGAATGTAACAGATGCGATCGGTAAAACCCTTCTACCCGGTATGGGCGGCGGGATCATCTTAAAGGCTTATACAAAAGAGAGACCATGAACCCTGAACTGTTGAACATCCTCGTCTGTCCCGCTTGCGGCTCCGCTTTGCGTGAAAAGGGAAACGCCCTGGAATGCACCGAGTGCAAAAAGAGTTATCCCATCGAAAACGGGATCCCCGTTTTGCTGGCGGACCGTGGCCAAAAAGCCAAAGGCTGATCCACTCAGGATCGGTATCGATGCCCGGTTGGCCTATCGCCGGGGAGTCGGCACCTACACGGCCAACCTCATCCTCGCTTTATCCAAACTAGACCGTCGCAACGAGTATTTTCTTTTTAACGCGCCCGCCTCTTTAAAAAAACAGGTCGCCAACGAGTCTTTCTATTGGGTGGATGTGCCCTTTTCGAACGCCGCTTATTACGAGCAGGTGCTTTTGCCCCGGGCGGCCAAGAATTACCACGTGGATATGCTTCACTATATAGATAACTCCGCGTCCCTTCTGACGGACCTTCCCATCGTTCTCACCCTGCATGACGTCATGTACCAACGGCCCCTTTCGGCGGTGAGGGCGATGCCGACCCTCCGTCAACGTTTGGTCCATGCTTACAAGCAGTGGGCCATTCCGCGGTCGGCTTTGATCGCGCGAAAAGTGATAACCGTTTCGGATCATTCCAAAAACGAGATCGTGAAGACGCTGGATATTGCGCCGAAAAAGATCCAGGTCACCCTTGAAGGGGTCGACCGCCGTCTTTTTCAAAAAGGTTCCCAAAAAACCAAAGGGCTTTTCAAAATTTTGGTCCATGGCGCGGCGGATGACCGGAAGAACATCTCGAATATCATGAGGGCGGCTCAATTGCTGGTGAAACAAAAGAAGTCTTTTCAAATCCTGATCATTGGCATGGATAAGGCGGAGCTGAAGTGGACCCATTACCAACGGGAAGCGCTGGAACTGGGCCTGGAGCCTTATGTGAAATGGATGGGGAATGTGGCGGTCGAGGATCTAAGCCGCACTTATCGTGAAGCGGACCTGTTCCTTTATCCCTCTCGGATGGAGGGTTTCGGCCTGCCGGTGCTTGAAGCTTTCTCTTGTGGTGTTCCGGTAATCACCTCGGACACGACATCGCTCCCGGAAGTGGCGGGCAAGGCGGCTTTGTTGGTGGATCCGGAGGATCCCGCTGTCATTGCACAAGCGGTGCGGAACATGATGGAAAAACCCAAGTTGAGGAAACTATTCATTCAACGGGGGCTTCAGCGGGTTAAGCTATTTACCTGGGAAAAGATGGCGAAACAGACGTTGAAAGTTTATGAATCTCTTGGAGCGACCTTTGAAGATTAATTCGATATTCAAGCAACTGTCATTGTTCAATTTGATCTTATTTGCGGTCCTTTTGGCTGTCGTCGAATATCCCTTTTTTAGTGGCTGGATCGAACATTTTGGCAATTCCGATTTGATTTATCTCGGTGTGGTTGTCTTGGTAGTTTGGGTAATTTTGTTGGCGCTGGAAACGACCCTGATTTTCAAGCTGGATATAAAAGTTCCCAAGCTATTCTTCACACCGCTGTTATTAACCCACCTGCCCTGGTTTTTTTATTTTGCCAAGCCCTTCTTTATGGCTATGACTTTGCCGGATCCACACAACACACTTTTTCGAAAATCTCAAATCTTGTTTGGTCTCGTGTGTATAACCCATTTGTTCCTTTTCTCTGGCTGGCTTCTTTGGCGTACCCGGAATAATAAAAAGCTGATCTCAATTACCTTCGCCTGGGTGGCGGTTTTCTTTTTTGTGGGGACCACGCTTTGGACTACCCAATGCGACCTCAGCGGAGACGAGCCCCATTATTTACTGATGACCCACAGCTTGATCCATGACCGCGACCTGGATCTAACCAACAACTATCTCAACAAGGATTACGAAACCTTTTATCACCGTGGTGTTTTGGAGCCGCAGGGTCTAGAGCATGTCATCGACGGTAAAAGATACAGCCATCATCCGCTGGGTCCCTCTTTGGTCGTGCTTCCGGGTTTCTGGCTCGCGGGCCGCTTGGGCGCGGCATTGACCATGGCTTTGTTGACGGCGCTGGCGCTTTTTCTTACCCTTCGAGTTTTGGAAATGTCGGGAGCCAAGTGCTTGCTCCTTCAAGCGGTGGGAGTCATTGGTCTTTTTTCCAGCCCATTCTTGCTTTTCGATGGACTGATCTTTCCTGAGGTTCCCACGGCTTGTCTGACGGCTTTGACCCTTTATTTATTCCTCCAAAAACGCTGGCAATGGCTCGGGTTGGCGCTGGGGGCTTTTCTTTGGATGCACAACCGCAACGCGCTCTTGGTCATGCCCTTTTTGGTTTTGATCGGTTATGAAATATTGAGGCAAAAGGATTTACCGCCAAGACGCCAAGCCCTTTCGCACCGCAGCGAAGGGCCGATGGCCAAGGGAACATTAAAAGGGAAACACTTAAACTTATTCAAATTGCTTGCTGGATTTGGGATTCCGACAGCACTGTTGGTTCTTTATTTCCACGCCATTTACGGTGTTTGGACCCCGCTGGGCGCGCACAACGAACCTTTCTCGTCGCTTTTTTCCTTCGGTCATTTTTGGACCGGGTTTTTCGGACTTTTAGTCGACCAGGAATGCGGGCTTTGGTTCCACTTTCCCGTCTTTGCTGTCGCGGTCACAGGAGGGATGATCTTATGGCGGTCTAAAAATCCTCTGCACGTTTTAGCGGCGGCGGTTTTTATCTTTTATTATCTCTTCATGTCGTTTTATGAAAACTTGGGGTTGACCCCGGCGACGCGTTATATGGTGGGGGTGACGCCTCTTCTTTTGATCCTTCTTTACCCGGCTTTGGCGGTGATGAATCAATTCCGCACCTGGGAATTTTTGACCATCTTTTCTTTCCTCATGGGCGCGGCGGTGAATTGGGTTTTGGCGGTCGTGCCCTGGATGAGGTATAACAAACTTGAAGGTGAGAATATGATGCTGAAGATCGCCGGAGGATTTCTGCACCGGTCCTTGACCGCTTTGGAGCCCGCTTTTCAGTCGCCGGTCATCCAAACCCAAAGCTATGTCTTGAGCGCTTTTTGGGTGGGACTGACGGTGGCATTAAGTATTTGGTTCATTCGAGAGAAAGTAAAACGTTAGCTTTCTGAAACGAGACCCTTCTTGAACATTTTAGTCCTAACCCCTCTCGTTCCTTATCCGCCCCATGACGGGGACAAACTGCGCCTTTATCACTTCCTTAAATATCTTAAAAGCCGGGGTCACGTCATCGACCTTTTTTGTCTGACGCGGGTAAAGGAGGATTTGGGGTACGGCTCCGAGCTTCGGTCCTTATGCCGCAATCTCTATATGGAACACATGACCCATTCAGACCTGTTTTTCAACTTAGTGGGCGGGTTTTTGATGGGGTCTTCGATGAATGTTTCCAGCTATTTTTCACCCAAGCTTCGGGACGCGTTAAAAGTCTATTGGGCCAGGCATGAGGGCCAGTCCATTGACGTGGTTTTGGCGCATCGGCTCCGCATGGCGCCTGCGGCTTTTGGGGACAACCCCGGCAAGCCCGTGGTGCTGGAACTGACAGACTCGCTGATCTCTTATACCCGTCAATTGCGGAAGCAAAGGGGCGCGCGGCTTTCGAGGCGTTTTGCGGCGCTCTGGGATCATTGGTTCCTGAAGCGGGAAGAGGTGGAGTGGAGCCAGAAGGCGCAGCAGGCGCTTTTGACTTCCGAGGCTGACGCGGAGGTTTTGCGGCAAGCGGGCCTCGCGGGCGATAAGATAACCGTGATACCTAATGGAGTGGAAGCGTCCCAGCGGCGCAAGACGGACCGCCTGATTTATCCTCACCAGGTGCCGGTAGTTTGTTTCATAGGCAACATGGGTTACGCGCCTAACGAGGACGGAGCCGTTTGGTTTTTAAAGTCCGTCTGGCCGAAGGTCAAGGCGGCGGTGCCGAACGCGGTTTTCGCGGCGGTCGGCGGGCAGCCGCGCCATCGACTTCAACGGTTTCATAACAGCCAGGACGTACTGGTGACCGGCTGGGTTCCGGAGATAGAACCTTATGTGAACCAGGCAGCCGTCTCTATCGCGCCGTTACGGTTGGCGGCGGGGATGCAAAACAAAGTGGCTCTGTCCATGGCACAGGGAACGCCGGTCGTTACGACCTTCGCGGGCGCGAGCTGGCTGTCTCACGAGGGCCGGACTTTAGTGTCGTTGGCGGATGGCGCCCAAGCTTTCGCGGATGAGGTGATCCAGATCTTATTGAACCCTAAAAAGGCTCAGGCAAGGGCTGTCGCGGGTAAGAAGTTCATTTTGAAGAATTATCAATGGAAAGTCTCGGGCAAGAAGCTTGAGGATGTTTTGAAACAAGCGGTGAAGGGTTCCTAAATGTGCGGTATCGCGGGGTTCGTTCAATTTAAACCGGGCAATCCCTTAAAAAGGAAAAACCTCGAGGATATGTCCGAAGCCCTGAAACACCGGGGGCCGGACGACGAGGGCTTTTATCAAAGAGGTCCCGTGGGGTTGGCTATGACCCGCTTGGCCATCATCGACGTCGCTAACGGCCAACAGCCTATCAGCAATGAGAACAAAACCATTTGGGTTGTCTTCAACGGCGAGATCTACAACCACCTCGAATTGCGGATGAAGTTGGAAGACGCCGGACACCGTTTTCAAACCAAGAGCGACACGGAAGTTCTGGTTCATGCCTATGAGGAATATGGCGACAAGTTCATCTCGATGCTTCGCGGTATGTTCGCCTTCGCGCTCTGGGACCAAGTCTTTCAAAAGCTGATCATCGCCCGCGATCACGTGGGGGTGAAGCCTCTTTATTACACGACCGCGGAAGGATCGCTTCTCTTCGGTTCGGAGATCAAAGCTTTGCTGGCCGTTCCTTCGGTCAAGCGCATGGTGGATTCCAAGCAGATCCTCACCCTCATGACCCTTCAATATGTACCGACGCCCGACACTCTTTTAAAAGGTATCCGCAAACTGCCTGCCGGCCATTACATGGTTTGCCAGCAGGGGAAGATCATGACCCGGCCTTATTGGACCTTGCCCCAGAACGCGAAATTGAAGCCGGGTGAAAAGGTGACAGCTGACCAGGAAAATACGTGGGTGGAAGAGCTCAGGTCCAAGTTCTTCGCCAGCGTGAAAGAGCAATTGATGTCGGATGTTCCTGTGGGCGCCTTTCTTTCGGGGGGCATGGATTCGTCCCTAGTCGTAGCGGCCATGACCCATCAAACCAAGAGGGCCGTGAAAACCTACTCAGTCGGGTTCGAGAACCAGCACGACTTTAACGAGCTTAAGTATTCCCAAAAGGTCTCCCGCTTTTTGAAGAGCCAGCACCGCGAGATCATGGTGAACGCCCAGATGCTTAATGAGCTCATTCCCAAGCTGGTGAAATATCAGGATGACCCCGTCATTGACCCGGCGGTTTTGCCGTCCTTCGTCGTTTCCATGTTCGCAAAGCAGGAAGTAAAAGTGGTTTTGACGTGCGAGGGAGCCGACGAGCTTTTCGGCGGCTATCATCGTTACGCTTACGACCAGCTGGCTGGGCGGGTGCAATCCATTCCCGAATGGATACGGAACGTCGTGCCTTTCTTCACGGGTAAGATGAAAGACCCTTATCACCAAGCCTGGCACGCTTTAAATAAAGAGGATCTGGTCAAACGCCACTTGGCTTGGTCGCGCTTATGTCTCGAGTCCACGCTTCAGGGTTTGGCGGGCGAAAAGCTTCTCTATGAAATGGAAAACTCGAAGGTGGAAGAATCCCTCGAACGGATCTTTGAGGATGCCGAACCCTATGGCTTCGACAGTTTGAACCTGATGTTGTACATGGATTTGAAGACCTGGCTGCCGGATGACCTCTTGAACAAGGTGGACCGCATGAGTATGGCCGCTTCATTGGAAGCGCGTGTGCCTTATCTGGACCATCGGTTAGTCGAGTTCGCTTTCTCTCTTCCTTCCTCCATGAAACTCAAGGGTGGAAATGGGAAGTACATCCTCAAGCGTGCCGCCGCGAAATATATTCCGAGTGACATTATCAACCGCCGCAAAAAGGGTTTCGCCGTTCCTCTCGGTCCTTGGTTTCGCAAAGAGTTGAAACCTTTATTGATGGATACGCTGTCGTCCGACCGTTTCAAGAAGCGCGGCTACTTTGATCAGATTCGAACCCAAGAGATCCTGGCCGAGCATATGAAGGGCAAACAAGACCATCATTTGCTTTTGTATGGATTGCTTCTCGTCGAGCTTTGGCACCGCGAGTTTATTGATGTTTAAAAAGGAGTTCTTGAGTGACAATTCGAGAAACGATTTCTAAAAAAGTTAAAGTAACTCTTTTATCCGCGATTGGCGGTGCTTGTATAGCGGGCATTGGTCTTACAATTCAAGAAAATTGGGATGGAACTTGGTGGTGGATTTATGTTCCGGGTTTAGTTATTTGTTTTGGCGCATGTTTATTCCAATTTTATGGAATTCGTTGTCCGAAATGTAACAAGATGATAGGTGAGTTTTCATACGCGATTCCTTCTTGGTACGGTAAATCTAAAATAATGTTTTGTCCTCGTTGTGGTATTCCTTTGGATTCTAAAATCGAAACAAGTGAGGAGGTTTCGAAATGACGAACGAACGCTATGAAAAGGGAATGAAGAAATTCAAAGAGATCCACGGGCCGATCGCCAAGGCCACCGTGGACAGCCTGAAGGACGTCGCCCCCGACCTAGGCCGATTCGTGACCGAGTTCGCCTTTGGGGACATCTACTCCCGCCCAGGGTTGGACCTGAAGACCCGCCAGCTCCTGACCATAGCCTCCCTGACCACCCTGGGATACGCGACCCCCCAGTTGAAGGCTCATATAAAGGGAGCCCTCAATGTCGGCTGTACCAAGCAGGAGATCATAGAGACCCTCCTCCAGATGGCCATCTATGCCGGGTTCCCGGCCTCCATGAACGCCCTCTATGCCGCCAAGGAAGTCTTCAAAGAGCGTGACTCCCGGCGAAAACGCAATAAAACCAGCTAAATCAGCTTATTTGCAGGTATAAAAGAAAACCTAACTATAAATAGGCTTTTGCCTGAATTTCCTTATTTATCAATCATTTCCATCCATTTTCCCGCCCACTCACTTTGTTTGACGCTTCGCCCCCCTTCC
Organism: uncultured bacterium; assembly: GCA_964469185.1. Taxonomy (GTDB): domain Bacteria; phylum Oederibacteriota; class Muellerivitia; order Muellerivitales; family Muellerivitaceae; genus CAYXYA01. The sequence continues at coordinate 8,742 of CAYXYA010000030.1, forward strand.
TGTACAATGACCCCTCTTTTTGGCCGAAAAAGGCCTAAAATATGCGCTTTTAAGCCCCTTATCAACCTCTCTGGAGCCAAAATGCTGACTGTCATGGAACTTAGATCCGGGAATCTCTGCGAATTAGAAGGAAACCTATACCGTGTAGTCTCTTTCCAACATGTTAAACCGGGTAAGGGCGGCGGTTTCGTCCGCTTGAAGCTGAAGAACGTGAAGCTGGGAAGCGTGATCGACAGGACCCTGGATAGCGGGGAGAAGGTCCCGGAGCCCCCGGTCGAAGAGAAAGAAATGCAGTACCTCTATAAGCAGGGCGATAAGTTCGTGTTCATGGATACCGAGACCTACGAACAGCTGGAGCTGACCGAAGAAGAGGTCGGCGAAGGTTCCCAATGGCTGAAGGAACAGATGAACATCGAGGTTCTCTTCTACAACGACGCTCCCATCAGCGTGAAGCTGCCGATCACCGTCAATCTGAAAGTGATGACCTCCGAGCCCGGCATCAAGGGCGACCGCGTTTCAGGTGCCAGCAAACCCGCGACGCTTGAGAGCGGCGCGACCATTCAAGTGCCTCTTTTCATCAAAGAGGGCGATGTGCTGAAGATCGATACCCGTACCGGGGAGTATTTAGAAAGAGTTTGATCCTATTCGCCGCTGTTGTTTCGTTTGAAAGGAGCAACTGATGTCCGCACCAGAGAAAAACGAAGGCGCTAAGACTAAAAAGAAGGATGGGACTATGTCTTCCAAAAAAATAAAGGTCAATCCCAAGTTGGCCATTGTTCAAGATGTCATCAACCTGATGGACCAGGCCGATATCAGTGAAATAAGTTTTGAGCAGGCTGGCGTGAAGATCCATCTGCGCCGAGGCCAGGGCATGCCTTTCCAAACCGCCGCGGCGCCGGTAGTGATGGCGGCTCCAGTGATGGCCGCTCCAGCTGTCGTATCAGCTTCTTCCGCTTCGGCGCCCTCGGCACCGGCCCCCGCTTCAGCGGCTGGCGGCGCGACCCAGAATTCCCCCATGGTCGGCACTTTCTACCGCTCTTCCTCGCCCGACGCGAAAGCCTTTGTTGAAGAGGGTGACAAGATCGAAGTGGGCCAGGTCTATTGCATCATCGAAGCTATGAAACTCATGAACGAAGTGAAGGCCGAAGTCGCGGGGAAGGTATCCAAAATCCTCGTTCAAAACGGCCAAGCGGTTGAGTTCAACCAGCCTTTAATTGTGATTGATCCTAGCTAACTTAAATCAAACCGAATCCTGCTTTGAAACCAAAGAGGGGAAGTAAAACCTGTGTTTAAAAAAATCCTTATCGCGAACCGCGGCGAGATCGCCCTCCGTATCATCCGCGCTTGTAAAGAAATGGGCATCAAGACTGTCGCCGTTTATTCGCAAGCCGATGCCGATTCTTTGCCAGTCCATCTGGCCGACGAGAGTATTTGTATCGGACGCGGTCCCAGCAAAGAAAGCTATCTCAACATTCCCGCATTGATCAGTGCGGCGGAGATCACCGACGCGGAGGCTATTCATCCGGGCTACGGCTTCTTGGCCGAGAACGCCCACTGCGCCGAGGTCTGCGCCAGCTGTCAGATCAAATTCATCGGCCCGAAGCCGGAAGTCATGCGTCTAATGGGTGATAAGGTCCAGGCCATTGCCATGGCCAAGAAGGCCGGAATCCCGACGACCCCGGGAAGCGATGGACCGGTCAAGGACGAGAAACAAGCGTTGGAAGTCGCGAAGCGCATCAAGTACCCGGTCATCATCAAAGCCTCGGCGGGCGGCGGCGGACGCGGCATGCGGGTAGCGCATACCGACATTTCATTGACCCAGGCTTTCCAAACCTGCCGGGCGGAAGCGGAAGCGGCTTTCGGCAATCCCGAAGTTTATATCGAGAAATACATTGAGGAGCCCCGCCATATAGAAGTACAGATCATGGGCGACGAGTACGGCCATGTCGCCCATTTGGGCGAGCGCGATTGCACCATTCAACGCTCACACCAGAAGCTCATTGAAGAGGCGCCATCGGGAGTTTTGAGCCCCAAACAGCGCAAGTTGGTGGGCAAGTACGCTTTGCGTTTGGCGAAGCAAGTGAAGTACAGCTCGGCGGGAACCATCGAGTTCCTGCTCGATAAGAACGGCGACTTTTATTTTATGGAAATGAACACCCGTGTGCAGGTCGAGCATCCGGTCACCGAGCTCATCATGGGAGTGGACATCATCAAGGAACAGATACGGGTCGCGGCGGGCGAGAAGCTTTCTATTCCCAAGACCGAGATGGAACCTCGGGGCCACGCCATTGAGTGCCGTATCAACGCCGAGAATCCTGAGGATAATTTCCGGCCCTCGCCGGGAACCATCACCACTTACCATGTGCCGGGTGGGCCTGGCGTGAGGGTGGATACGCATCTGTTCCAGGGTTACAAAGTGCCGCCTTATTACGATTCGATGTTGGCGAAGATCATCGTCCACGCGCCGAACCGCAATGAGGCCATTACCCGCATGCTCCGGGCCTTGGATGAACTGGTGGTGGAAGGTGTTTTTACAACGACGGCTTTCTTGCGGACGATCCTGGCGAGTGAGTCTTTCAAACGAGGGAACTATTCCACGCATTATGTGGATGACTATATGAAGAAGAAAAAAGACAAGCCTGAGAAAGAGTCCAAGTAACCGTTTTGCCGGCCCGGGTGGGGCGGCGAAATAATCACCTTCGCGGCGGTCTTCGGTTATGCCCCGCGGAACAACAGAAAGAGTTCGGAGAGAAAATTGAAGATAACAGTTTATTTCGAGCCTAAATCCGTCAAGCCGACGGTGATTCAAAACGCCACAGTGGTATTAGCCGATGTGCTGAGAGTTTCCACGGCGATCCCGATGTACCTCTATCACGGGGCTGCGAGCGTGGCGCTTTTTCACGACGCGGGTTCCGCGAAGAAGGCCTTTGAAAAGCTTAAACGCGGCGAAGGTATGCTGGCGGGCGAGAGGGACTGCGACAAGATCCCCGGTTTTCATCTGGGCGGGTCACCCTTGGATTCCAGCCGTGAAAAAGTCAAAGACCGTATGATCTGCGTGAGTTCGCAGACCCCTTTAAGGGTCCTTAAGAACGCCAAGCATTTGATCATGGGTTCTTTCATCAACTTAAACGATGTTTATGATTCTTGTTTGCGCGGTAAGCGCGATGTGGTCGTCGTTTGCGCGGGCGGGCCGGAGGACGCCGCTTTCGCGGGGATGCTCGTGGATTTCCTTCAAAGCACCTTGAGCGACACGCCCATGGTTTTGGCCGAGAGCGCCAAGGAAGCCATTTCGCTTTCCAAACCCTGGCGGGGCAGGTTGTTGGATCTTTTGAGGGAAACACCGGAGGGCAAAGAACTGATCAAGAATGGTTACACCAAGGATCTGGATATGTCCGCCAAACTCAACCGTGTTTCGGCGGTCCCGTTCCTGAAAGACGATCTGTTCTTAAAAGAATACAACCCCAAACCCAAATATCTTTTGGATGAGGCGAAAGCCAAAGCCGCCGCGGCTCAAAAAGGAAAATCCATCAAGATCACCGCCCCTCTTTTCCCGAAAAATCCGGAACACCCCGTGCCGATCACGGATAAGGCTAAAAAAGCAGCTCTTGCCGCTGAGGTCAAAAAGGCCGAAGATAAAAAACAAGCGGACAAA
>CAYXYA010000031.1:0-304 GCA_964469185.1 uncultured bacterium
TCCTGCGACGCAATCTTCGCGGCCCACCGCTTCGTGTGCGGCTGTTGATACTTGCCCAACGAGGGTGGTATCGGTTCATCGAACAACGGAAGCTCGAAATCCTTGATGTCGACAAGCTCGTATTCGGCGTCGCCACGCTTTCGTGCGATCTCCAACACCCACTTTGCGACGTCGAGTGATTTTCGGTTTGGGCGCGTACTTCCTGTAATGATCCCGACTTTGAACATGGAATTTCCTTTCTTGGCAGCGGACTGTTGAAACTGAAACGACAAAGGGGCTTAATCTTCCAACTTCCGCGGCGTCC
>CAYXYA010000031.1:314-12316 GCA_964469185.1 uncultured bacterium
GCTTGAACCCCCGCGGAAGTACCCAGCTTCTTGAGCAGCCCGATGAGCGTCGTGCGCTCGGCTTTCGAGAGCCCGCCCGCTGCCAGATCCATCGCTATCTTGTGACCAGCGAATATCTTAGCCGCATGCTTTTCGCCCCCCGCCGTTAACCGAACGACGCGAGCCCTTCGATCGCTCGGGTGGGCCTCGCGAGTAACCAGACCGCGCGACTCAAGCCGGTCCACAGCCGTGGTGATGGCTCCACTGGTGAGCTCGACCCGGCGGCCGATCTCATTAACGGGCTGCGGCCCCTTGTGGAGGAGCATCTCCATGACCGCGAAGTCGGAGAGCCCCGCCTCGGACGACTCGATGCTTCGGATCGCCAGGCGTTCAAGCGTCCGATGCGCCTTCATCATCACCAACCACAGGTGTGTACCTGAGATGTCGAATGCCTTCTTTTTTGTTGTTGTGTTTTTCATTTTAAAGTATCTTAACACAAAGATACTTTATGTCAAGTTATATGTGAGGTTAACCTGCGTCATCTGTCTCTCTCCCCGTGACACGCGCTCTTGAGGGCTGGAATGGGGGTTACCGCTATTACTTTTTAACTCACGGAGTGCAATTTGATATGGATAAGAAAAATATGACCAAAAATAAAAATCCAAATGGAAATGATGTCCAGGCCATGCTTCGCCGGGAGTACAAGCTTAAAGGTGAGGCTCTTGCCAAAATCTCCCAAAAGATCAAACAGCGCAAGGTGAAGCGACGGCAGTTCCTTTTATCCGAAGGCGATGTCTGTTCACGGTATTGGTATGTTCAAAATGGTCTTTTTCGCACTTTCCACGTTGATGAAAACGGCAAAGAGCACAACCTTGCTTTTGCGGCCGAGGGTAACTGGGTTACGGATGTGGGTAGTTTCCATTCGGAAAAACCAAGCCGCTTGTATATAGAAGCCCTTGAGGAATCAACTGTTTACGAGTTTGAAAAGCCGGACCTTATCGACTGCTATATCAACTATCCAACTTTCGATCGCCGTTTCAGAGTGACAGTAGAAAATCAGTTCATCGAACTTCAAAATAGATTTTTGCAGATCTTAAGCATCAGTGCCGAAAAGCGCTATAAAGCTTTCTTGAAAGACTATCCCGCTTTCGTTCAGCGTCTTACGAATGTACAGATAGCTTCCTATATCGGGATCACTCCGGAATTTCTCAGTAAACTTCGGGCCCGCAAGTCTTAATCTAGTTTAAGCTCACTTCCTATCCTACTTTAAGCTGCTTTAGCGGTTTCCTCTGTATCATTTCCATGAAGTTAATATTTCGGATGTTTAACACCGCCGGCGGGCTTCCACGCTAGGCCAATCAAGGAGGTCTTTTATGAAAAACTTCAGTAACAAAAATGTGGTTGTCATTGGCGCGACAGGGATCATTGGTAAAGGAGCGGCACTGGCCTTCGCGGAGGCGGGGGCTCGGGTCGTAGTGGTTTCGCGCTCTACGGAAAAAGCGGTCGAAACCATCGCCGAGTTCCCAAAGGATCTTGGGGAAAAGATGTTGCCTTTGGGAGCAACATTTTCAAACGCCATCGAAGCGAAACACGCGAAAGAAGCGGTGGACAAGCTTCTTGGGGGCGGTCAAAAGATCGATCATGTCGTGGTGAGCGTCGGTAACGTGGATTTCGCCAAAGCGCCCAGCGTGGATGAATATTCAAAACTCTTGGATGCGATGGATGAAGCGCCCAAAACCCTTTTTTACGTGGCAAAAACTTTTCTACCAGCGATGAAAGACACGCCGGGGAGCTCTTTTGCGACAGTATCGGGCAAGATCGCTTATGGCTGCCCGGTCCCAGCTTTATGGTCAGCATCCGTAAAATACGGAGCGATCAATTTAATTGTGAGCGGGTTTCATTCCGAGTTTAAAGACAGTCAAGTCAGGCTTAACACCATTGTGCTGGGCACAGCGGTTGCTGATCTGATAGGCGGCAAAAACAAGATCGGTATGGAAGCCCAGATCTCAGCCAGACAACTTGGCGACGTCTTTGTCGGGCTAGCTCAGGGGAATAGAAATGGTGAATTCGTGAAAATTGACAATCCCGAAGGATTAAAAACTTTTGTTGAAACGGAGGGGATCAAATCAATTCAAAGCTAATCGTGTCGATCTACGCCGCGGCTCTGGGCTGGAAATTGTAGAACGGAGTGAAATTAGCCTCGTTTTTTTGATGGAGTCGCAGGAAAAACTTTTGATCTGGACCGTCCTGCGGGACGTGGTCTTTCTGGTGATGGGATTCATCGTCTTGACCAGCTCGAAGATGGTTGGCACTCTCGACTCTGTTATCTCTCGGAAAAATTCCTAGTTAATCCTTTTTGATTTTCTTTCGATTTTTAAACTTAAATAAAAAATCATCCGGATCTTGTAATCCACAATTCAAGCATTTCGAACTAAACGCATTTCCGTAAAAACCATCTGTATGAAACCATTTCCCACAACGGGGACAAACGATAAAAGCATTTGCAATCATGCAATAACCCGCATAAACGAAACAAGGCACCAAAAACACAACCATAATGATGCTTAAAGCACTTTGGTTAATACCGAGCCACCTCAATAAACTAGGTAATAAACAACCAATTGGCAAAAATAATATAAATACGTATAAAAATCCTCTCATTAATTTGTGTTGTCTGTTCCAAAAATTAGAATAATTATCCTTTTCCATAAATATCTCTTTAACCCTCTTTTTCCATCTCACTCAAAAGCGCTTGGATCCTCTGCTGATCGACCAAAGATATCTCCGTACGTTTCAGATAATTCCTCAAAACTTTACGGCCATCGGCCACCTTCCCCGTTTGGCTGTAAGCCATCGCTAGGTTGATGGTGAGAGAAAGGGGTAAAGGCTCCGGTTCGGCCTGGATGAGTTCGATGAGTTCTTCCCGCCGTCCCCGTTTTCCCAACTCTGCGGTGTAATAAAGAAGCAGTTCCTCGTTGTGCGGCGCGCGGACCATGGCTTCCTTCAGTATTTCCTCGGCCTCGGGCCACCGGCCTTCCTCTTCCAAGGCCCAGGCCTTTACCATGAGCGGGCCGTAACTATCCGTGTTCTCCGCCGCGAGACGGTCCAGCCATTCCAGCGCTTCTTCCTCTCGGTCCGATTCCAGGAACAAGAAATAAAGCTGTCGCAGAACATCCAAACGATTCGGGTCCAGTTGGACCGCGGTCTGGATCTCGTCCCAGGCCAAGTCCTCTTCTTTTTGAGCGAGATAAACCTTGAAGAGATTCAAATGGGCCGTGACCGACTGCGGATGCTCCTCTATATATTCGGTAAGCAGTCTTTCGGCTTCTTTATACCGTCCGCTTTCCAAATGCGCCGTTCCCAATCCCAATACCGCCTCGGACAGGGACTTATCTTTTTGAAGGGCTTTCTCGAAAGCCTCCCGGGCCAGATCGTTCAAACGGTCCTGCAATAGTTTCCATCCGAACTGAACACAACTTTTCGCGTTGGTTTCTTTGTCCACAGCCTCTTTCATTTTTTTCTCGTAATCCGCTTTACGTACGAACGCGGCTTCGGGACCTTCTTTTCCCTGCCGAGGGATCACGAAAAGCTCGCCCAGCTCCACCAGCTGTTCCAAGACAAACTGATCGCCCGGCATCAACTCCAGCGCTTTCCAATAAGCCTCTTTGGCTTTGGTCTTGTCATTCATGGTTTGGTAAGTACGGCCTAAGTTGCTATAGATCCATCCGGCCTCCGGTGCCATGCGCAGAGCCTGGCGGTAGAAGGATTCGGATTTTTCCAGCTCTCCCGTCGCGCGGAAACAATAGCCCAGCTGAAAACAGGTGAGGGGGCATTCCGGGTCGATCTCGAGGACTTCCACCAGTTTGGGGATGACTTCCGCGATGCGCCCCGCAGCGAAATAGGTGTTGAGCCCCATGAGTTTCGGCCACTTGTGGATGAAGAGTTGGAAAAGATAAGCGCCCGGGACGTTCGGAGCCTGTTTGAGTAGTTCTTCCATGACGCCCACGCCTTCCTGGAAGTTATAGCCCTTGGTCTCGACTTCCTCTTCTTTGTGGATCCAGATGGGTACGTGGATAGGCAGGTGATGGAACTGGGCGATTCCTAGCGGAAGCGTGATGAAGGTGATCTCCGGCGGGACTTCGGAGGGCCGTTGGAATGAAGGGGTGGTCAAAAAAGCTCCTGAAATAAAGGCTGAAAAGTCGGGGTCATTTTAACAGGATATTAAAAAAATGTTCTCCCCGCATTCCTTATAATGTCCCCATTCTCTCAAGGAGTTTCCTGTGGAAACACTCATCCATCTGCTCGGGCCTCTGCATCCGGCCGTCATCCACTTCCCGATCGCCTGCTCGCTTCTGGCGCTCGGCGCCCTTTTAGCCCAATGGTTCTTCAAAGAAAAATGGCTGTCCTACGCCGCCGCTTCTCTCTGGGTCATCACTTTCCTTTCCGCTATCGCCGCCCTGCTCAGCGGACATTCTCTGGCCGTCTATTTCGGCGTAGTGCCCGAGTGGTCGTGGATCCCGCCGGAGACCGCTCTCAAGGGCCAGCTTCGGGAACACGCTCTTTACGGGACTTTCTCTTTATTGTTCTCGATCCTCACCTTGACCGCCGCTTGGAACATTTGGAAGAAAAAACCATGGCCGTTCAAGTGGAACTTGGCGCTAGGCCTCCTTCTAGCCTCGGGATTTTCCCTGACGGGTTATGAAGGCGGAGAGATGGTCTATGGTTTTTACACCGGCCCTAAAGCGGCGGCGGATGCCTCTTCTTCGACGAACGATCTGCTCGATCAGTGCAAGGATTTCCAAAAAACCCTGGTGAAAATGAATATCCGTTCCTGGAACAGCCGGACCCACGGCCACCGCTGGGTGAACACTTACGTTTCCAAGGAAGCCGTGAAGGCTTATGAGAATTCCAATCCCCTTCCCATTGGAAGCTGGGTCATCAAGGAATCTTTCGAGGATGAGAATAGCGGTCCTTCGCGAACAGCTGGTCCTCTTTATGTGATGAAAAAAAACGCCGTCGTGGAAGCGCCTCGTACGGGCGGATGGCAATTCGCGGTGAGTTGGGAAAAACCCGTCCCGAACAATCCCGAGAAGATCAAGCTGCCGGTCAAGTGGCTCCCCGGCGACGCGCATTTGAATTCTTGCGCGAAATGTCATTCCCGTTTCAAGGATAAGGATTATATGGGCGGCATACCGGAAGGCTTCGAGAACCCGTAACCGAAACAAAAATGGAACTCTGATTAACGCGGATTAACGCAGATAAGAATTTGAAATAAAAATCATCAGCGTTTATCTGCGCGTGCGGAGCACGTCAAAGTTACATGAAGTTTGTTTTTAATCGAGGACTTTTCGGATCGACGTCGAGGAGACCAGCGGCCAGCCCCAGAAGGACTGACCCAATATCTGCTGGACGCATTTGGCGCCCTCAAAGAGCCGAAGGCTCGGCCGGTTAAGCAGTATTTGATCGACCGTGTAAAGACGGCGTTTTTTCACCGCATTGATCTTGTCCCACCCGAACCGCTTCAGGACCTCGTCCGGATTGAAATCAACACCTTCGGTGCCCCGAACGGCGAACACCATGATCTCAGGATCGAACTTCGAGACTTCCTCAAAACGCGCCTCACGGCTCGCCTCACGCGGCAGCATCGGGAAGTAGTGCGCTCCGGCCGCGGTCATCAGTTCAGGATACCAGCCGCCCGGCACCGTCGGCGGATGGTTCCAATCCTCGCAATAAAGTTTCGGGCGGTAAGCGCCGGGCGGGATCCTGTCCTTCAAACCCGCCAAACTACCCGCGAAGTCCGCGGCTAAAAGCCTGGCCTGTTCCTGGGCACCCGCCTCTTTGCCGATCTGCCGGAAACAATCTTCCACATCGCGCAGGGAACGCGGGTCCAGGTGAATGGCGTTATAACCCTTTTCCTTGAAACGCTTGTGCAGTTCCCATTGGGAAAGACCCATGGTCAAGACCAGCTCCGGTCTTAAACTGTCGACCCGGCCTTCCGCCATGGTGTACCAGTATTCGGGTTTTTGAACGTCCAGCGTGGGAGGCACATCCTCGAAATACTCGTCAATGGCCGTCACCTGATAGGAAAAACCCAGGTATCCCAGGATCTCCGTCAAAGGGGGCGCGAGGGAGACGATCCGATAGAGAGGGGTGTTGTTCTGTGCCATGGCAAAGAGTTTAGGTGAAAAATCCCGTTTGTTTCCAGTTATTTCGGGACTTATATATTTGAATCCCTGAACAGCTTTCTTTTTTGCCCCTTTCCTCTCTAGCCCTCATCCATCCACGGAGTTTTGGAATATCGTTTGTGAGAACCACTGTTTCGCTCCACCCATCCCCCAGTGTGCCGATCCTCAAATTGGTAAATATTGAGATCGGTACTATACCGACCCCTATAGCCGCCTTATGGAAGATCGGCATGGGGCCCTTTCGCTCACTTGAGAAGATTCCGGCGGGCCTCCCCTTCGACGTTGCTCAGGGCGCTGAGGCTCTCGAAGCGTTGGCAGGGGCTTTCGAGAAAAGGGGCAGGGTGTTTTTGTGTTTTAAGATTTAGAATTTAAAGATTTTAAAAAACCCAGGCCCTCTCTGGCGACAGCCCCTACCAAAAGGACATTCGGACCCAAGTTAACTGAGCGTAAGGGACCCACCGGGGAATGTGTGGAGCGGGACCAATGCAGAAAAGTTCTTCTCGAGACCCATTTGGTTCATGGCGGCAAAGCCAGAGAGAGCCGAAAAATAAAAATCACTGACCGTAGCTATTGTGGAAGAGGGCGAAAGAAAAGCACCGAACGAAACATTACGAGAGAATTAAGTATGTAATTCCATTTATTTTTCATCTTACTTATATAGAAAGAGCGTCAGGTCCAAGTGATGGTAATGATCCATGAGATAGGTCCGTTTGACCTTCAAGCTCCGGCCGAAGCGGACCAGTTCTTCCGGCGTGACCATGAACCGGTCGGATTCCTTTAATCCGGAATCCGCGTTGAGGACATTGACCGCGACCGCTTTTTTAGTCTGCCTCAAGACGCAAGCGAGAAGCGCTTCCATGTATTTCCAGTTGTCTTTCGCCTTCACGTTGAAGACTCCCGACAGGAAAGAATAGTCGAAAGTCTTCGCTGGAAAGGGACGGCGGATCAGCGGTCTCGCCTCGAACTTCGCCTCAGGATATATCTTTTTCGCTTCCGCGATGACGCCGGGGAAAAGATCGACCCCGGTGTATTTCACGGGAATTTCCTGCTCTTTCAAATAACCCCAAAATGCCCCCAGCCCGCAGCCCACGTCGAGGATCTTGGAATTCTTGAGCGGCGCCACACGGGTAAAAGCCTCGAAGCGCACCCGCTGGCTCTCGGCGGTCATCCAACCAACCCGCCTTTCATGAGCCTCGTGACCATGAAGTTGGGCTGTGTAATAGCTTTCGAGGTCTTTCAAGTCCTTGGCGGAGAACCCAGGAAAGTCTTTGAGATGAAGGAAGTGTTTTGGAACCGACTTTTTTTTCATAAGCTTTTATAAAACTCCAGCGTTTTTTGGGCGGCCTGGGTCAAGACCGCGTCGGGCTTCACAAATGGGTGGACCGAGTTGAATTTGTGATTCGCTCCCGCCAGGATGGCCAATTGGGTTTTAGGATAGATCGCCGCGAGGCTTTCGGACTCATCCGGCAGAACGCTGGTGTCTTCCGCTCCATGAAGGAGAAGCACTGGGATCTTCAAGTGATGAAGGAATGTCGGCACATCCCCCTGCTTTCCCCAATTCTCGACGTCGTCCAAAAAATCCGAGGAGCATTGAAGGCTTTGTCCGGTACGGGAACTTTCCACGGAGGAATATCCGTACTTACGCCAATTCTGTTTCACTTCATAAAGGTAACGGTTCACGCGGGCGATGGTGGCCCAGGTCGCGATCCCCCGGACTTGAGGCGAGTTGGCCGCGGCTAAAAAACAGACCGCGCCCCCGCGGGAATGCCCCCACAAAAGGACTTTTTCCTGGAGCGGTAATTCCGGCGTCAGCTTTCCCTGCGTCACATGGGTAACGAGGGAGCGCAGATCCTCCACTTGTTTGGAAATGGTGTCGCTTCGAAAACCCCCGGATCTTCAAAAGGTCCGTCGGTTTGCGGACCCATGCCGGAACCGGAGAAATTGAACCGCACCGCGGGAAATCCCGCCTCGGCGAAAGTTTTCGCCAACCAAGGGAAAAAAGCCCAATCTTTGAAACCCAGGAATCCATGGGCCATGACAATAGCGGGCCCTTTTGTTTTTTCAGGAACGGTCAAGGTTCCCCAGAGGCTACGTTGACCGAAGCTTTCGATATGGAAATCGACCGTTTTGATGGCTTGATCCTCTTTGATTTTTTATCCGTCATTTTATTTGACGGTCATTCTTCGCACTGACAGCATAAAACATTTAAATCCAGGAGATTGAATTCGTTTAGAATTAAACTCATTCCATTCAAGAACGGGTCATCGCTATGCGTCCAGCCAGGAAAAACTTCATACTCGGCGTGATCCACGAGGGCTTTTGGGGTCTGGGTTACGGCTTGATCGCCCCCGCCGTCATCCTTTCCCTAGCCTTGGTGGACCTGGGTTATTCCGCTTTCGCCATCGGCTGGCTGATCGCCCTCTTCAGCGCCGGCACGAACCTTCCTCAAGTCTTTTCCGCCCTGCTTCTCCCTCCCCGATTCACGGAGCCTAAAGCGCTGGCCTGGCTTCATGCCCCCGCTGTCGTCGGTCCTCTCGTCGTCGGGCTGGGCTTCCTCCTCTTGCCGTCCGAATTCAATACAGGACGGATGGTCCTTTTGTTCACTGGTTTCGGCCTACAGATATTGGGGACAGGAATCGCCGTTCCCCATTGGATCGCCTGTATGGGCCGTTGCATTCCCCGGGCGGAGCGGGGACGTTATTTCGGTATCAGTTTTTTCCTGTCCGCGCTGACCTCGACCTTTTCCGGATGGCTGGGCGCCCATTGGGCCGCGCAGGGCGGGCTCCACTGGGGTTACGCCGCCTGCTTTTGCCTGGCTTCTCCCTGTTTCCTTGTCGGGGCGATGATCTTGGCCTGGCTGGAGCCTCTTCATGCCCCGCCCCAAGCCCTCCCGCCTAATGCGCTGAGGTCCAATTTGGTCTCGTTCTTCAAGAAGCTCACCGCCTTGAGATCGTTCCGGGCAGCCCTGATCCTGGCCATTTTGATGGTCGTGGTCGCGACGCCCGGGAACTTTTTTACCGTTTACCTGAGGAAGACCATGGACGTGGATGTTTCCTGGTTCCAGATATTCAATCCCGCGGCTTCGGTGGGCTCGATGCTCGGCGCTTTTTTGGTGGGCCACCTCATCGACCGCGTCAACATGCGCGCGGCGTTCCTGACCTCTTTCTCCGTCGCGCTGGGAGCCCTGGCTTTGATCTTTTTTCTCCCCCAGCCGCCCTATCCCGCGCTGGCGTTCGCCTGCGCCGGATTCTTCGGGTCCTTCGTCCCGGTAGGTACGATGACCATGATCTTGAATTTGACGGACAAAAAAGAGAGCACCGTGAGGATCGGTCTCTTCAACACCCTGGTCGTGCCGTTCCAGCTCGCCTCGCCCGGCATCATGGGATGGCTGGCGGACAAAGCGGGATATGAATGGATCTTTTTCACCGCGGCCCTGGCCTGCGGGGCGGCCTTCTGGATACTGACGGTCAAAGCGCCTTTTGAGAAAACGACAAAGGGAACTCTGACGTGCCCTGCACGCGCAGATAAACGCGGATGATAATTTAAAACAAGGATTTATCAGCGTTCATCTGTGTCCATCAAAGTTCCAATTTTGATTTTTGTTGAAGTCTTCTTAATTTGCAATCTGTCATTTTTTCTTCAGCAGGTCCCGGATCTCGGTCAGTAATTCTTCCTGCTTGGTGAGAGCGACGGCCGCCGCCGCTTCCGCTTTGCGGTTCATGCGGTTGATCCCCTTGACCAGCAGGAACACCGCGAAGGCGATGATGGTGAAATCGACCAGGGCTTGAAGGAAATTCCCCACATTCAAGGTCACCGCCGCGTGGGTCACCTTGCCCGCGGCGTCGACCGCCGCGTCCTTGAGCGTGATCTTGATGTCGGTGAAGTTGAGTCCCCCGATCAAAACCCCTAAAGGCGGCATCAGGACATCAGCCACGATGGAAGAAACCACCTTGCCGAAAGCGCCGCCGATGATGATCCCGACCGCTAGGTCCATCATGTTGCCCTTCACCGCGAACTCTTTGAATTCCTTGATGATACTCATGGTTTCCCCCTATCGCTTTTGTATGAGTTTTAGGACTTTTTTCTCGTCCGTGGTCGGCAGCTGGCACTGATAATTCCTGCAGACATAAACGGTGGGTTTGCCGCCCTGGCTTTGACGGCCTTCCGCCCAAGGGATCAAAGCGGTCAGGCTCTTCACCTTTTGATCCTCAGAGAAAACCAAAACCTTGTTAGGCAAATAAGTTTTCCATAACAATTGAAGCATCTTTTCTGATTCCGGACGACCACCCGCAACAAAGATCTCCGCCGAACCGTAAAAATCGAATTGGAAAGCTTGGAGCATCTGGGGAAAATTGGAACCGGATTTTTCAAGGACGCCGGAGAAGCATTTCAATAGAGCGTCCGCCCTGTCGCGGTATTCTTTCTTCCCTGTCAATTCCGCCAGGCGGTAAAGGCTCATCGCCGCCACCGAGTTGCCGGAGGGAATCACCCCGTCATAAGCTTCCTTCGTCCGGGCCAGGAGGCGCTTCTGGTCCTTTTGATCGGAGCCGTTGAAATAAAATCCGCCCGCAAAATCGTCCCAAAAAAGCCGGGTCATCTCCTTTTCCAACTCGAGCGCCTTGCTCAAATAGGCGGTGTCAAAAGTGCTCTCATAGAGATCCAACTGCGCCGCTTGATAAAAAGCGTAGTCGTCGATGTAACCTTGAATGTCGGAAGGCCCTTTACGGTAAGAGGCCAATAACCGCCCATTTTTAAAGAGGTTTTTCGCGATGAACGCCGAAGCCTTTTCGGCTGCCTTCAGGTATTGAGCGTCGCCGAGGACTTGATAGCCGTAAGCCAGGGAGGAGATCATCAGGCTGTTCCAGGCCGTCAGGATCTTGTCGTCCAAGTGGGGTCGGATACGTTTGGCGCGCACGTCCAACATCTTCTCGCGGACCTTCGACCACCATTGCTCGTTGCGCCCCAGGGCCAAAAGCGGATAAGACAACTCGCTCTTCAAATGCAAAATACTTTTCCCGTCCTCGAAGTTGCCGTGTTCGGTCACACCGTAAAGCTGGCAAAAAAGATGGCCGTCGTCCTCGCCCAGCACCGCCTTGACCTCGTCGGGCGTCCAAACGTAGAACTTCCCCTCGCGGCCCTCGCTGTCCGCGTCCTCGGCGCTGTAAAACCCGCCTTCCGGATCGGTCATATCCCGTGATAAATAGGTGAATATCTCGCGCGCGACGCGGGCATATTCCTTCTCGCCGGTCACCTGGTAAGCCTCCAAATAGACCCGGGACAAGAGGGCGTTGTCATAGAGCATCTTCTCGAAATGCGGGACCAACCATTCGTCGTCGGTGGAATAGCGGGCGAATCCCCCGCCCACCTGGTCGTAAATACCGCCCTGATACATCTTGCTGAGCGTCACCTTCACCGGCGGAAGCAGGCTGGGGTCCTGGGTTTTTTGGTGAAGCCTCAGAAGAAAACCCAAGAGCATCGAGGGAGGGAATTTGGGGGCGCTTCTAAAACCTCCCTCTTTCGTGTCGAAAGAAGAGAGGGCGTATTGCTTCACTTGATCCAAGACCTTTTCATTCACGGTCCCGCCGGAGGTAAGGCCGCCCGATTGGGCGATATATTCCGCCAGATGGCTGCCGGCCTTTTCCACTTTCGCGGGATCCGTTTTCCAAGCCCGGGCCACATCCTCCAGCACGGTGGGAAAACCAGGACGGCCGTATCGGGCGTCGGGAGCGAAGTAAGTGCCGCCGTAAAAAGGTTTCAAGTCAGGTGTGAGAAAAAGGTTCAGGGGCCACCCTCCCTGCCCGTTCAAGAGCATGACCGCGTTCATATAGATCTGGTCCA
>CAYXYA010000032.1:0-4087 GCA_964469185.1 uncultured bacterium
GGGCGGGTTGTTCGGAGTGGAGTCGGTTTTAAAGCGGCATCGGCAGATGGCCCGGAAAGCTTTGCAGAATGACCTGGGCGAGTCGTAAGGCGATAAAGGGCTTTAAATCTCGTTTCGAGTCGACCGATAAGTCTTTACTTATCAGTCGTTTTTTGCCTGTATGAAAGGCCTTTTTGGGGCTCAAATGAGCTTGAATGAAAAAAAGGTGCCAGAATACCCCGTTTTTGCATTTAAAGGCCATTTATTTGAGCGATTATTGGAGTCAACCAATCTTTAGACATAGTCCCAAAACGCTCAAAATCACTCCGAAACCGAACGGTTAGATCGAGTTTTGAGAGGCACAGTTTGGCTGAATTCCCGTTCGGGTTGAATGGGAACGCGTTCGGATAGGATTGAATCGATGTGAAGTCCGCATAACCTGACAGGCTAAAGCTTTGGGGTTTTACGGCCTTCCCATGATCTAGAGTTGTTTGGGAAGGTTGGTTTTATCAGCTTTTTAAACCTTTTAATGCCGATATAGGCTTTTAAAATAAAGACTTGTCGCTATCTTCAAGTTTTACTTGAGGCGGTTTAGATGCTTTTTTCAGACAGAACACCCGATGACCTCTCCCCCAACGCCATTTCGCGGGCGATCGAGGCTCATTCTTCGAAGCCGCTCCTTGATCTGACGGAATCGAACCCAACCCAATGCGGATTTGAGTACCCTGCTTCCCTTTTCCTGGGTCTTTCAGGGGTTCAAGTATCACTTTATGGGCCTGAATCCTTTGGCACATTAGGTGCCCGGCAGGCGGTGGCCCGCTATTTGGTTTCCCGGGGTCAGGTGGTGAAGCCTGAAAACCTTCTTTTAACCGCCAGTACCAGCGAGGCCTATTCGTACCTATTCAAACTTCTGGGAAATCCCGGGGATTCATTTCTCGTTCCCACTCCTGGCTACCCTTTGCTCGATCATTTGACCCGCCTGGAAGCGGTCGAACTGCTTCCCTACCACCTCCAAATGTCTGAAGGTTGGCCGGTGGACATGAAGTCGGCCCAGCAAGCGGCGGGATCCAACACCAAAGGCCTCGTTGTCGTGAACCCCCACAACCCGACGGGTTGTTTTGTAAGTCCGCAAGACCAACGGGAACTTCTCGATCTCTGCGAAGCCCGCTCGATAGCTTATATCTCCGATGAGGTATTCACCGATTACGCTTACCAAGAAGCGCCGCCCACCATCTCAAACCCGAATGTCCTGACGTTCCGTATGGGCGGCCTCTCAAAAAGTCTGGGTTTGCCACAGTTGAAGTTGTCCTGGGTGGCGATGAACGGACCTGAAAAGATCTTGCGGGAATGCCGCGAGAGGCTTGAGTTGATCGCCGACACTTATTTATCCGTCAATACGCCTGTTCAATCGGCTTTGGGCGGTTTGTTGGCTTTCGCGCCGAACATTCAAGAGCAGATCTTGAGCCGAGTGAAAGCGAACCGCGTCTTTTTGGAAAACCATTTTAAACCAGAAAGCCAAATTAAAATTTGGCCGGCCGACGGCGGCTGGTACGTTTTGGTGGAAGTCTTGAAAAAAGGGGTCGATGAGGAAAAACTGGTGATCGACCTGTTGGAAAAACAACAGGTGTTGGTCCAGCCAGGTGGTTTTTATGATCTTCCAGGCGGGTGTTTTTTGGTCGTGAGCCTTCTACCGCGGCGGGAGACCTTTGAAAAAGGCATCGAGCGAATTCGAGAACAACTCAAACATCAATAGCTGAGACGATAACGCCTATTTTCCCTGGTACAAAGCCTGCAGACGACGCTCGGCCTGTTTTCCCCAGTTGGAATCCGCATATGTTTTGGAAAGCGACTTTAAAAACTCGGCCGCTTTAACCGTATTTTGATTTTTTACGTATAGATCCGCCAAATTCAAACCCACTTCCGGTGCGATAAAGCTGTCGGCGTGATCCCTCATGAAAGCTTCCGCCTGCGCGATGGCCTGAAGCATTTGATTCTGACCTTCCAGGCACAAGATCTTTCCTAACTGCGCCTCATCGGCCAAAGGCGTTCCCTTAAGTTCGCTGCCGGCACGCTCGAAATTAGGATAAGACTGCGTGAATTGACGCAAGTCCAGCTGGTTTTTCGCGACATAGAAGCGGGCGATCTTCGAGGTCGGAGTGCCCGAAAAATCGTTCAAAATCCTCTGAAAAGTTTGAAGGGCCATCTGGGTCCTTTCTTCCTCGGTCTTGAAGGGACCGGTTTTCGCGTTGATCGGTGAATGTTGATAGTACTGAGCCAGTCCCATAACGCCTTGAGCGTCCTGGTCGGCTTTTTGCTGGTTGTGTTGGTAATAAGGGATCCCAAAACCGATCAAGAAAATCAGGATACCGCCGACGAAGACTATCTCCTGATGCTTTTTCGCCCAATCCAACGATCTTTGGAACAGATGTCTCTGAGGTTGATGCGTGTGATGTCCAAAAGGGGTTGTCATGAAAACCTCGCAAGTAATTTTGTGCCGCTAAAAAAGCGAAGCCTTCCCGTTTGGGAAGGCCTCATCCGGTGGTACCCTCGACGCGAATCGAACGCGTGACCTACCCTTTAGGAAAGGGTCGCTCTATCCAACTGAGCTACGAGGGCCTCTCTCTCAACCCTCATCAAAGGCCACGAAATCAGTACTGGATTATAGAGAAGAAGGGGGTGCTTTTCAATTTTTCTTGGCCTTTGAGGAACGACAAGTGGATGACAAAAGCGGCTTCCACGACTTCCCCTCCTGCCCTTTCGACCAGCTTGATGGTGGCTGCGGCGGTTCCACCGGTGGCGAGGACATCATCCAGGATCAGAACGCGGTCACCCTTGCCAACGGAATCCTCATGGATCTCCAAGGTATCCTTGCCGTATTCCAGATCATAGGTTTCCCGCAAAGTTTTCCAGGGTAATTTGCCGGGTTTCCGCACCGGCACGAAAGAAGCGCCCAATTGAGTGGCCAGGGCGCCTCCAAAAATGAACCCGCGCGATTCCATCGCCACAATGGAGTTGATGTTCTTGGTTTTGTAGCGGTCGGCCAAGGTGCTGATGACCATTTGAAAACCCTTGGGGTCTTTCAAAAGCGGGGTAATGTCTTTGAAGACGATCCCCTTCTTGGGAAAATCGGGAACATCACGGATCAGGCTCTTGAAATCCATGCGTCATCCTTTGTTGTTGATTGTTGGAAATATAAACATCAACTTTGCGTCTTTGAGACTTTGCGTTTGATGTGGGTGGGGCTTAGTTGGTGGGAATCTTACACAAATTCGCTTAAAAGTTCACGATAATCTTCGTTATTGGATCTCATCAACGAACGGATCTTTTGAAGGGCTTTTTCTTCGATCTGGCGGATCCTTTCGCGGGTCACGCCCAAAACCGAGCCAGCTTGTTCCAGAGTTTTGGGTTGATCCGCGTCAAAACCAAAACGCATGAAAATGACCTGCTGTTCTTTGTCGTTCAGGGTGTTGATGAGTTTTTTCAGCTTTTCGGTGCGCAATTGCTCGAACACGTTCTCAGCGGGGCTGGAAATGAACGTATCTTCGATGAAATCCGAGACGGATTTGGAATTAGCGTTATCCCCTACCGGTACTTCCAGCGAAATATCCCGCTGGGCCAGACGCTGAAGCTTATAGATCTTCTCGAACTTCAGTTTGGTGGCTTTAGAAATTTCCATCAGGCTCGGTTCGTGGCCCAATTTGTGCGTGAGATTGCGAGAAATTCTTTGTAAGCGATTGATATCCTCGGAAACGTGAACTGGAACGCGGACGGTACGGGATTGGTTGGAAATGTTGCGGGTGATGGATTGGCGGATCCACCATGTGGCGTAAGTGCTGAATTTGAAACCCTTACGCCAGGAGAACTTCTCGCTGGCTTTGATCAACCCTAAATTTCCGTCCTCGATCAAGTCTTGAAAGGCCAAGCCTTGGTTGACATATCGTTTGGCGACGTTGATGACGAGGCGTAAATTGGCCGCTATCAGCGCTTGTTTGGCTTTCAGATCACCCTTTTCGATGCGCTTGGCCAGTTCTACTTCTTCCGCGCCGGTCAAAAGTTTCACGCGGGAAATTTCTCTAAAATAAAGCTTCAGGCTGTCGGTGGTAACGCG
>CAYXYA010000032.1:4097-11662 GCA_964469185.1 uncultured bacterium
CGTTCATTCTGGGTGGTCGAGACGAACTTTATTTTTTTCTTGAGTTTGGTATTGATGGGGATGACGACAGGGGCGATGTGGAGTTTGTGAGGAGCAGGCTTGGCTTTCATCTTCAGGTTTGTTTTCTTGGCCATGAAGTTAACCTCGAATTTCGAAAGTTTTTAGCTCGTTCTCCGTCTGGAACCACTGGATCTCGGTCTTATCGACCTGGCTTCCAATCGGTCCCGCTTTTATGTAATGCAAAAACTGTTCCAAGTCGGCAAGTGGCCCATTTACAAGGATTTCCACAGTTCCGTCCGATAAATTACGGACCCAGCCGCCTAAATTGACGGAATCTGCTCTATTTTTCACGAAATATCGGAAGCCCACGCCTTGAACATGGCCGTAAACAGTACAGGTAAATGCGTTAACCATAGATAATCCTCGAGAGATGAAAGGGCTTTTTTTGTCAGTTTTTTGAAAAATTTGGGGCTATTTTGACTTTTTAGACAAGTAGTGGTAGCGGGTCAAATTGAAAAGTTAGAGCTCACGCTAGGAACAGCTGGTGTTTGGCTGGTTTTCATCGTTCCGACCGAATAATGGTCGGGGCGGCAGGATTTGAACCTGCGACCTTTTGCACCCCATGCAACTGCGCTACCGAGCTGCGCCACGCCCCGATGAACCAACCTGCGAAGGATCGGCTAAGAAGATAGACCAATCCAGAATAGTTTTCTGGTCGGGGTGAGAGGATTCGAACCTCCGACCCCTTGGTCCCGAACCAAGTGCGCTAGCCGCTGCGCTACACCCCGTCCAGAAAACCACATAATTCCAAGCGAAACAGCCACTTCCCCAAAGGGATGCATACTATAGGTCAAAAAATATCAGGGTTCAAGAAAAGAAGCCCTGCCAAAGTGGTTTAATTTGGACTAAATCAGAGCAAATTGTATTTTTTGAGTAGATTCTTCGTGGTATCGATAAGCGTCTTGAAATCTTTCACTTTTTGGATGTCCATCGACGGCTTGGCCGCCACTGGTTCTGGAGCGGAAACTTCTGGGGTCGCAACAACCGTAGGTGCTGGGTTTTCAACTGGTACCGTCGCTTCAGGAGCGGGTATTTTTAACGTTGGAAGCTCGTTCTTTGAGTCCATCTCGTCGAGCTTTTGAATAGCTCCGGCGATCGTGTATTTTTCCTCGTATAGCAGCTTTTTGATGGTCAAAGCGACCTGAATATCATGGGGCCGGTAAGTTCTTTGGCCGGTGATCGACTTTTGAGGGCTCAGCTTTTTGAATTCGGTCTCCCAATAACGCAAGACATAGGGTTTGACCTGAGCGATATCAGCGACTTCGCCGATGGTATAAAACAACTTTTCGTCATTCATCAAAATCCCTCCACTTACAGGATCTTTACGTTAGGCCTTCAACTTATTCTTTAGCATCTGACTCGGCTTAAAGACCAAAGCTTTCCGACTTCCCAACGAAACAGGTTTTCCGGTTTTGGGGTTGCGGGCCATGCGGGGCACTCGATTGCGCCATTCCCAAGCCCCGAACCCAACGATGGAAACTTTCTTCTCAGCCTTCAACGCTTTTAAGATCGAACCGAAGAAAGTATCGACGGTCAAAGAAGCCTGGCTTTTGGTGAGGCCCAGATTGGTCAAGTTTTTCACCAGCTCTTGGCGCGTCAAAGGCGGCTCCTAGGTATTAAAAGTTATTATCCTGCTCCGACTTGGCAGATCGGGACAACAAAGATTTCACGCATTCCTTCGCGGTTTTTCCTTCGTAGAGCACTTTGTAAACTTCTTCGGTGATCGGAACCTCTACTTTAACTTTACGGGCTAAAGCCACGGCGGATTTGGTGGTTTTCACGCCCTCAGCGACCATGACCATTTCTTTCAAGGCTTGCTCAAGGTTGGTGCCCTTCCCCAACTTTTCTCCCAGTAACCGGTTGCGGCTATGACGGCTGGTACAGGTCACGATCAAATCTCCCATACCGGCTAGTCCGGCAAAAGTGGCGGATTGAGCTCCCAGCGCGACACCTAGACGGGTCATTTCATGCAGTCCGCGGGTCATTAGAGCGGCTTTGGTGTTGTCCCCCAAGCCGAGTCCGTCAGTAATACCCGCGGCGATGGCAATGACGTTCTTTAAAGCTCCACCCAGTTCGACCCCGACAATATCGGAGGAGGTATAAACCCGGAGACTGTCGGAGTGAACAACGCTTTGCAGGGTCGAAGCCAAGGCGGGATTGGTCGAAGCGGCCACGATGGTCGTCGGAAGTTGCTTGGCGACTTCTTCAGCGTGACTAGGACCAGATAAAACAGCGATTCGACTTTCATCCTTAAGAATTTGCTTTAATACTTCACTCATGCGCAGATAACTGGATTCTTCCAACCCCTTGGCGGCACAAGCCAACCAACAAGCCCTAGGAAGATACGGAAGGGCTTTAGTGATGCTGTCGCGAACAGCGTGGGATGGAACGACGACTAAAACGCCTTCGGCGCCCGAGAGAGCTTTTTCCAAATCCGAGGTGATGACGATGTCATTGGGTAGTTTCGCGCCCGGAAGGATGGTGGCGTTCTCCCGCTTTTCGGTCAGTTCCCTGGCCTGATCTTCGGTGTAAGCCCAAATGGTAGGATTGTGACCTGAACGCTTGAGAGAAAGCGTTAAAGCGATTCCCCAGCTACCAGCTCCTAAAACACATAGTTTCATCGTTTACGAGCCTTCTTTTTCCCGATTTTATTTTCGGTTCCAGCCAAGATGCGCTGGATGTTCTGCCGGTGAGTCCACCACAGTATAACTGTCGCGACAATGGCCAAGCCAGAAAACCAACTGAACCCGCCTTCGAGGTAGAAAGCCAAAGTGGCCATAGTGACCGCAGCCAGAAGACTTCCGACTGAAATCATTCGGGTCAGCCCTAGCGCTATCAAAAAAACCGCGAGTCCTGCAGAGCTTGGGATAGGCAAAAGACTGAAAAAAATACCAACACTCACCCCGATGCCCTTCCCGCCTGTGAACTTTAAGAAGACTGAAAAAATATTCCCGAGTAAAGCGGCCAAGCCACTGACCACCGATAAAAGATCATCTCCTGGGTCCAAATAACGGGCTAAGCCAACGGCCAAAGCGCCTTTAGCGATGTCCAAGACCAAGGTCGCGATCCCCCATTTGGCTCCGGCCACTCTCCAAACGTTGGTCATGCCGATATTGCCGCTTCCCTTGGTCCGTACGTCGACTCCTTTGACCCATTTGACCAGCAAATAACCGAATGGAATAGAGCCTAAGAGATACGCGGTAACGAGGATGGCGGCATCAAGCATTGTCTTTTCTCCTCTGGATCTTTTTTTTACGGCGGTCTTCGTGGGCTCTTAAATTAAAGTTTCTTTTATAACCGTGCCGCACATGCTCGTGTTTATCCGCCTTCTCTTTTAAAACCAACTGCATGGGCGTGGATCCCATATCAAAAGTTTTGCGAAGCTCGCCTTCCAAGTACCGCATATAAGACGGGGTCGCGCTGTTCGACTGGTTCGCGAATATCTCGAAAGCCGGAGGGCGCCCCATGCGCTGATAGCCATAAAGGATTTTGATGCGGTGGCCCCGTTTGAACGGCGGTGAATGCTCGCTGACGGCTTTTTGTAAAGCGAGGTTGACCTTGCGGGTCGAAACTTGCCGGCAGCTTTCCTCGTAGACGGCGTTGACGGCCGGCAAGACGCGGTCCAAGTGAAGACCGGTCTTGGCCGAGATGAATATGACCGGCGCGAAATTCAGGTAGCGCAGCTGACGCTTCACGATGCGCTCGGCCTGAGCCTGCTCCGAGTCCTTGGGGTGAATGTCCCACTTGTTGATCACGATGACCGCGGGCCGGAAGGCCTCGGAGATTATCTTGCTGATGGTGACATCTTGGTGGTTGATACCCTTTTCCCCATCGATCAGGAGAAGAGCCACCTGACAGGTTTGAAGTTCATAGAGGGCTTGTTCGACGCTGAGCTTTTCAATACGGCTATCCTGGTGTTTGCCGGCCCGGATGCCCGCGGTATCGATCATGATGAGGTGGTCTTCCTCAGTTTCGATGATGACAGGGATGGCATCGTGGGTAGTGCCGGGCATGTCATCCACGATCAGTCGCTTTTCGCCTAAGACGGCGTTGACCAGGGATGATTTGCCCACATTGGGTTTGCCCATGATGGCCAAACGAAGAAGCTTTTCTTCTTTAATCTCTTTAGACTCTGGTTTTGCAGGCGCAATCTTCAAGTGATTCATTAAAGAGTCTAAGAAGTCGTCAATGCCAATGCCATGGGTCGCCGAGATCGGAAAGACTCTTTCAAAACCCAATCGCATGAAATCAGTGATGACTTCATCGAACCTTTCGAATTGGTCCGACTTATTCACCAAAAGCCAAGTCGGTATCCCGTATTTACGAAGCGCTCGGGCTATTAACTCATCACCCGGGGTGACCCCTTCGATGGCATCCACGATCAACAGCAAGGCGGCGACCTTTGTAATTCTGCGTTCCAACTGCTCCCCCACCTTGAGAGCGATGGATTCTTTTTCGCCTGGCACCCAACCGCCCGAATCGGTCATGGTTATGGTTTGGCCATTCCACTCAACGTCGTAGCTTTTGAGGTCGCGGGTTGAGCCTGGTTGGTTATCCACGAGGGCCAAAGGTTTCTCGGCCAGGCGGTTAAAAAGGGTGGATTTGCCTACGTTTGGGCGTCCGACTATAAGGACTTCAGGTTGTATTGGCATGGGTGAATTTTACAGGGAATTAGGCAGTAACAGCATGAAATTTAATGAATAACTTTAAGTTTTGAGGTGTGCTCGTCCATATTTCGTCTCCTGCTCGGCTTTACGCCCTCTCTGGGAGACGCTAATCTCCTCTAAGCTAGGACAACCAAACCGGAAAGACTTTTGTTACACCCCACACGCCTCACAACCTATCGTCCTCTACTTCAAATAAATCAAAGCGAATATTATCGCGAGAATAGCGTTCAAAAATGAAAATACGCGAAACGCAATCAATGAACTATTTATCTTTTTTTTATTCTTATGACAATCTTGGATATAAACAAAATCAAAATAACCCGGGGTACCAGTAAAACTAAAAATCATCTTTACACCTCGCCGCAATAAAAAAATCCAAAAAACAAATGATCCCCCAAAATAAACGATTGCAGAAACAAACAACCAAACCATTAGAAACTTTTCAGAAAAAAATTGTTGCATAATATTATCCTTGAATTTTAAATCGACGTGCAATTCCAGCCACTCGATCTAGCTAACTACCTAGCCTCGCATGAACAAAATCATCGACGACGACCACTCGCGTCCCTAGTAAACTGAAGTTCCTCGCGCTGAGTGTCCTCATTGTATGGATAAAAATATTCCGTATAATTTTTGAGTATTATCAAGTAATCAGGTGTAGTGTTCACAAAATATCTTCCGCTTTTATTGACGCCCGCTTGATTGGTTTTCTGTCCTTCCTTCATAAGATGGACCGAGATTTTTAGAAGGCCTCGGAGATAGCTTGGGTCTAGCACACCTAAAAATCACCCGGTTACCTTAACCGTAACACTCAGGCTTTTGGCGTCCTCAACATTGCTGACACGGTTGTCGGTGTCCACTTTGCGGACCAAGTTACCCCAAACTTTACCCGGGCCAACCTCGACCCAGGTTCTTAAACCCCGCTCGTTAAGCGTTTTTACTAATTTGACCCATTGGACGGGCCGGGAGTACTGTTTCACCAGGACTTCCCTCGCCTGCTCAATGGTTCCGCAGTATTCCCCGTCAGCGCAAGAGTGATAGGCAATCTTGGGATTCTTCAGTTTTTCTTCGCCCAAGCACTCGGTCAAAAGCTTATCGCACTCCCCTTCCAACTCTGAGGCCAGAGGTGTGAAGATCGGCCCTCGCGGCAATTGGGTATGAGTTTTGACATTTTTAACGCCCTGTAGCTTGGTTTGCAGCCCCGCCATCATTTCGGCCGGACCCCAAAGGATATGGGTGTCGGGCGCCAGGTAATGGGTAACAAAAACTTTGTTCTCGGTCCGATTGAGCAGGGGTTGAAGTTGTTCCAAGGGCAGTCCGGAGATGGAGATAGCCATGCCTGGGTGCTTCTCCGCAAAGGCTTCCAACAGTTTTGCCCGTTTTAAAACAAATTGCATGGCGTTATCAAAGGGCAGGCATTCGGCGTTGACCAGCGCGGCGATCTCGCCTATCCCAACCCCAGTCAATGTTTCTGGCTTTCGTTTGTATTGAATGAGTAGATCAAAGAAAGCTACTTCGGTCAAAAGCATAAGCAGATGGGCGTTGGCGATCTGGTTTTGTTCCTCAATGGGACCCATAAAACAAAGTTTCATGATCTTGAGGGAGAGAGTTTTCTCGGTATCGTCAAAGAACTTCCGAGTACTCATGGAACGGTCGTAGAACTCTTTACCCATACCGACGTAGTGGGAACCTTCGTTTGGGAATATGGCGGCGATTCGAGCCATGAAAATCCTTTGATCGAAAAGTTAGTTTTTCAGACTGAAGGCGAAGGTCGCTATCCCAGACTGGTCCACTTGAAGGCTAGCCGCGGGCAAGGGAGAGAATTCCCATTGGATCAAAGCGTCGTAAACCACACGGTCCAATTCACGATATCCAGAAGTTTGTTCCAATTGGATATCACCTTCTCTTAATAGTCCGTTGGGCAGAACTGTGATCTGATATTTCAAGGTAGCCTCAATCCCCTGCTTCTTGGCCCATTCGGGATAGACCGGATCAACACGATGTTGGATAGCGCGTCCCGCTAGGTCTCCCTGGATATCGACCTTGCCTTCGGGTGAACCCGCAATGCCAGTGTGTCCTAATCCGGCGGTGGTCTTAATGCTATCGCTGACTTCCTTTTGATTCTCCAACCCGATGGGCGCGGAAGTGTGCAAGCTTTCCAAATGCGCCGGTGAAGGGGTGTTTTGAGCGTGTACTTTTTTCTTCATACTCACCTCGGGATTCGAGGTGTTGTCTTTGGGTTGATGGACCGTTTCGTCTGATGTTTTCGGGTTGTTCTCGGTCTTGGACATTTGGGCGGGGTTCTCGCCTGTTTGGGCTGAAGGCGCGCCTAGATCATTTCCCTTCGGGACTTTCCCCACTAATGTCAAATCCATCAGTAGCGGGGTTTGGATGATAAGGAACGAGTGATAAATGAAATAGATCAACAACAGCAGAAGGCAGTGAAGTACGGTTGAATAAGTAAGGGATTTTTGAAACGAACGGTCCATGAAGATCCTTATTTCGTCCCGGAAGGTGGGTTAACGCGTCCGTCCAATTCCACCGAAATGCCCATCTTGGTGACGCCCGCCGTATAGGCTTTCGACATGACGCCCGTAACAGTTCCGTGAGAAACGTTCCTGTCGGCGTTGATGATCTCCGCCGCCGCGCGATACACTCCCGCCTCGGCGATGTAGTAGGCCTCCGCTGCCTCCTTGAAGTTACCGGTCGCGGCAAGCTCCGTCCGCATTGAAAATGCGAAGGTCGTGAAGATCCTGCCCAGCAACGCCAGGATCCAGAGCACGACCATGAGCGCCATCCCGCACTCGGAATGAAGACCATGTTTCGGGTTTCGGGTGT
>CAYXYA010000033.1:0-2894 GCA_964469185.1 uncultured bacterium
CGCCTCGAATTGTAGGTTATTTTGAAAGTAGGGGCGCCCTACAACGGCCTTCTCCCAAGACCTGAGGCTCTGAAGGGTCGAGGGAGAAGGTGTGAATAACCAAAGTCCTTTTGTCCTATAATACTTTTATTACTCCACTCCTTTAAGGCGGTCTAAATGCATTTGATCGGTACCATCCTCGCGGGTATTCTCATCGGCTGGTTGGCCAGTGTGGTGGTCCATGGCAAGGGTCTGGGTCTTTTAGGCGACCTGATCGTCGGCGTTTTGGGTGCCTTTTTAGGCGGTGTGATCGCCTCTCGTTTGAATATCAACGTGGACGGCTTTTTAAGAAGCTTATGTGCTTCGGTCTTGGGCGCGGTACTCTTGCTCTTGGTCATTCGGTTAATTAAAAGCGATAAATAAGGATCCCTATGGTCCGAAACAAAAAAGTCGTGGTGGTCATGCCGGCTTACAACGCCGAAAAGACCCTGCGCGACACCTACGCCGAAGTGCCCATGGATATTGTGGATGAGGTCATCCTGGTGGATGACGCCAGCAAGGATGAGACCTCCCGGGTCGCGAAGGAATTGGGTATCCGAACCATCCTGCACACCCAGAACCGCGGTTACGGCGGCAACCAGAAGACCTGCTATGAAGCCGCTTTGAAGTCCGGCGCCGACATCATCATCATGCTGCATCCCGATTACCAGTACACGCCCAAGCTCATCTCGCCCATGGCCTATATGCTCGAGTCCGGCCTCTATGACGTGGTTCTGGGCTCCCGCATCTTGGGCGGCCAGGCGCTGGCCGGGGGAATGCCTCTTTATAAGTACATCAGCAACCGCTTCTTGACCCTGGTTCAGAACCTCCTCATGGGCGCCAAGATCTCCGAGTACCACACGGGTTATCGGGCCTTCACCCGCAAGGTCTTAGAGAGTATCCCGATGGAAAAGAACTCTGACGACTTCGTTTTCGACAACCAGATGCTCTCGCAGATCCACTTCCTGGGTTTCAAGATCGCGGAGGTCACATGCCCGGCCAAGTATTTCGCGGAGGCTTCCTCCATTAATTTCATCCGAAGCTCCATCTATGGTTTCGGCTGTCTCTGGACCGCTCTTCAGTTCCGCCTGACGAAGATGGGATTGATCCGGTTCCCTTTATTCTCTTTCGAAGGAAAGGGCTCCCATTGAAAAAGCGGTTGAATTGGAACCAATTGGCCTCGGATGAAAGGGTCCACTTTTTATTCCTGGTCCTTTTGGCGATGACCGTCTTTTTCACCCGGCTGGGTCAGAACGGCATGGCCAATTTCGACGATTGTTTTTACGCCGAGAAGGCCAAGGAAATACTCCGGAACGGCCATTGGGGCATCTTGAGTTTCAATTACCAGCAGGACTTCGGTAACTCGCCGCTTTTCGAGTACCTGGAAGCCTTTGCCTATCAAATTTTCGGGGTCAGCGTTTACGCCGCCAAATTTCCCTCGGCTTTAGCGGGGTTCCTGACCGTCCTCCTCACTTATTATTTGGGCAAGACGCTCATCAACTCCTGGGTCGGCTTTTTCGCCGGGTTCGTCCTCGTCACGACCTATCCCTTTTTGAAATACGGGCGCCACGCCATGCTGGATGTGGTCCTGGCTTTCTTCGTGACCCTGGCCATGGTTTTCCTGCTCTGGGCCGTCCGAAAGGACGCGAAGTATTTTTGGCTCTGGGGTCTGTGCGTCGGGTTGGCGCTGTTGGAAAAAAGCGCACTGGGTTTTTTCCCCATCGTCGTCACCTTTTTGTTCCTGGCCCTCACTCAACAATGGAAACGCCTGATGAGCCCCCATCTTTGGGGCGGGCTGGTCCTGGCCTTGTCGATGCTGGGATATTGGATCTTCAGCCAATATTGCGCCAACCCCACGGGTTTTATGACCGGGCACCTTTTCGGTGTGGTCCTCTCGAAAGCGCTCCAAAAAGGCAACTATTGGTATGAGCACTTTACCTTCTTTGGCAATCTCCTGACCTTTTACTGGCCCTGGGTTCCTTTCCTGTTCTGCGGCATCTACGCGCTCCTGCGTAAAAAGTTGAAGGACAAGGCCGCGACTTATTTTCTTTTGACCTGGAGTCTGACGCTTTTCATCGCCATGAGCATCGTGCCTTATCGGATGATGTGGTACATGATGCAGATCTTTCCGGCTTTCGCTCTCGTCACGGCTTTCACGTTGGACCGTCTGCTCAATGAGGGGAAAAAGGTTTTGGCGGCCAAGTGGTTCATGGGGATGGGTTTTTCGGCGGTCGTCATTTTGAACGTCTTTCCCATCCATATCGACGCGGACCGCGAGAGGGATACCCGCATCGTGGCGCCCTATGTGAAGTATTTCGCCGAGTCAGGGGTCAAGATCATCGGCCTTAGGGATGATTTTTATGGGTTGAACAACTCCTTGCTCTTCTTTTCAGACCATGCCGCTGTGCCGGTTTACAAAGACGTAGATTCCATCAAGAAAGAGTTCACGGTCCCCAACAAGGTCATCTGTGTCGCCCACCAGGGGGACTTGAAAGACATCGGGCAAAAGATCAAGGTCTGGTTCCCGGTGAAGTACGGGGTCGATTTGATCTTGGTTTCCAACCAACGGCTCGATATCAGTCAAGTGCCGACGTGGGAAGGTTATGACAAGTAAGTAGTTTTTGGAGGTTCCTATGAGCAAACTCATCCTAGCGATCGACCAAGGCACGACAGGGACCCGAACCTATCTTTTTGACCACGCCGGTAAAGTGGTCGGCAGCGCCTACCAAGAATTCACCCAGTACTTTCCCAAGCCGGGCTGGGTCGAGCATGACGCCAACGAGATCTGGCGCACGGTCGAGGCCACCGGAAAGAAAGCCCTCAGGTCCGCCGGGGTCAAACCCTCGCAAATCGCTGCTATTGGCATCACCAACCAG
>CAYXYA010000033.1:2904-11377 GCA_964469185.1 uncultured bacterium
TCCACCATGCCATCGTTTGGCAGTGCCGCCGCACCGCCCACCGTTGCGATCAGCTCAAACACCAAGGGAAAGAAAAACTCTTCGCCTCGAAGACGGGGCTGGTGCTCGACGCTTATTTCTCCGGTACCAAGATCGAGTGGCTTTTGCAAAACGTGCCGGGCGCCGCGAAGAAAGCGGCCAAGGGCGAGCTAGCTTTTGGAACCATTGACACTTGGCTTTTGTGGAACCTGACCGGCGGACGTGCTCACGCGACCGACTATTCCAATGCTTCGCGAACCCTTCTCTTTAATATTCAAACCAAGAAGTGGGACGACCAGCTTTTAAAAACGCTTCACGTTCCCGCATTACTCCTGCCGAAAGTCCAAGCCTCGGCCAGTTTTTTTGGAAGAACTTCCGCCCGCAGTTACCTGGGTGGGGGCATACCTATTACTGGTATCGCGGGAGACCAGCAGGCGGCTCTCTTTGGCCAGGGTTGCCATGAACCCGGGACACTTAAAAATACCTATGGAACAGGTTGTTTCTTGCTCCTGAACGTGGGGAAAAAGCGGGTGGTTTCGAAGAACAAACTCTTAACGACATTAGCTTGTGATGGTAAGGGCCAACCGGTTTACGCGCTTGAAGGCTCCGTTTTTATCGGCGGCGCGGCTATCCAATGGATACGAGATGGTCTCCAGCTTATTAAGAAGTCTTCCGAGTCCGAAGCCATCGCCAAGTCAGTGCCCGATACCGGCGGGGTTTATCTTGTCCCTGCTTTTGTGGGCCTAGGCGCGCCTTATTGGGATGGACACGCGCGGGGAGCCATTGTGGGTTTGACACGAGGAACCAAGAGGGAACATGTGGTCAGGGCTACGCTCGAATCTCTCGCTTATCAAACTCGGGACCTAGTGGACGCTATGTTGAAGGATTCCCATTTGAAACTCAAAGAGCTTCGGGTGGATGGAGGTGCCTGCAAGAACAACCTGCTCATGCAATTTCAGGCCGACATTTTGAAGGCTAGAATCAACCGCCCCAAGATGGTGGAGACCACGGCTATCGGCGCAGCATTCCTGGCTGGGCTCCAGATTGGTTATTGGAAGAACAGTTCCGAAATCCAAAAGATTCGCCGAGTGGACAAGGTGTTCAGCTCGAAGATGAAAGAAGACACGAGGAAGAGATTGTGGAGCGGTTGGAAAGAAGCGGTTGGCAGGGTGCTTCTTCGATGAGCGTTATTGTTGAACCAACTAAAGTGCCTAAAAGTATCCGTCTGGTTCTATTGGGTATTATTTGGATTGGTGTGAGTGCTGGCATTTATTACGGGATAAGCTCTTTTGACATGCAGAAATTTGACGCGTTATCTCAAAGAGGAGTCGAAGTCACTGGAAAAATTATAAGTGTGTCTCCGGGGAATCGCGGTAGAAGCTCTAGTATCAGATATTCGTTCATCGCTAAAAACGGAAAGGTATACTTCGGTATTGGCATTGCGGCGTATGCAAATCTTTCGTTACAAACTACATGGGTTGGACAAGCTGTTCTTGTCTTCTACGATCCATTGAATCCCGCTATGTCAACTGTTGGATATCCAAAACGAGAAAGAGAAAATGAACTAGCTGGTATCATTCTTGCTGGCATTTTTGGCGCTACGATTTTTATTTTTGTATTAATCGGAAAGGGTTTCTTAAAATGAAAAAGTATATTATTTTTCTTGCGTTTTTTATACAATCGGCATCCACTTCTTTCGCCACTCAGCCGCCACTAACCGAAAAGTCCAAACCCTACGCCTTTCTCGCTATCGTCGCGCACCCGGATGACGAGTCGGCTTACTTCCCGGGTGTTCTCGCTCAACTTGCCCGCACGCAAGGTCTGAAAGGTGCGCTGGTCCAATGGACGACAGGCCAAAAGGGTGGAAGCCAATTTGGTTGGGATATGGATGAGAAGTTAAAGGGCGTCCGAGAAATAGAAATGATCAATGCGGCTCGCGTCTATGGTTGCGATGTTTTCTTTATGGGCAACCCTGACTTCGGTGAGAACCACACCCCTCAAGAGATATACGACGACTATTGGGGTTGGGAAGACAGCTTGGCCTTGATGGTGAACACCATTCGTTCCCTCAAACCGGTATACGTTCTAACCTTGAACCCCGAAAATCAGCCTGGCAGTCCCGCGCACAGAGCTGTGGGTCGTATT
This sequence comes from uncultured bacterium, assembly GCA_964469185.1. Taxonomy (GTDB): domain Bacteria; phylum Oederibacteriota; class Muellerivitia; order Muellerivitales; family Muellerivitaceae; genus CAYXYA01. The sequence continues at coordinate 5,068 of CAYXYA010000033.1, forward strand.
GTCGTCGAAGCAGCCAAGAAGGCCGCTGATGCTTCTTTTAAACCAGAACTGGGGAAGCCTTGGAAAGTGGGTTGGTTGTTCGTGCCCGATGAAAAGGGCAAACATGTAGTCGACGTTTCCAATGAAAACGAGATCATGAATAGAGCGATAGCACAGCACGCTTCCCAAGCTTTTGAACCGAATCCCAAGCCCGTTAAAACAGAAAATTATTCTCTTCTTTCTGGGAATTCGTCCCCCTCCCTTTCGTCATTAATAATTGTGATGGATAAGCTCCCCAAAAGGCCCTATCGGGACGGATTTATGCCCAATGTAACAAGGGTTTATCAGTCCGCTTTCGTCAAAGAGATGAAGCAGAGGCAGGAGAAACGCCATGACGCGTTCCTGAAGTCGCAAGGGCCCTACCGATTCAAGTTCAAGACCATGCCCGAGATGATGGAAGTTTCAAAACCCATTGTGGTTGATGGTCGGCTGGGTGAATTCAAGAAGGCGACGCCGTTGATACTTAAAGACGTGAATGGAAAAGAAGTGGCCGACTTGAGATTGGTCTGGACCAAAAAAGGACTAGGCGTTGGCGTTCGAGTAATGAAGAAGGGTCCCGCGGAAAATGACTCTAGCCGTGACAATTTGTGGATGGGTGATGCTATCGAACTGTTCCTAAACCCCAATCCAGCTATGGCTTTGGAGCGTCGTGATTGGCGGACCACTTGGGACAGGCAATATCTCTTGTCCCCCTATTCAAAGGATAAAAGGCCTTTGGTTTGTGGAGTGGGCGTTGGTGGATTCATTCTTTCGGATGCGCAAGTGGCTTCGCATAACCTTTCCGATGGCGGTTATGAATTGGAAGCCTGGATACCGAAGAGTCAGTTCAAGGGATGGGATTTCAAGAAGGGCGACACCCTCCGTTTTGACCTCGCGGTGGATGTGTTAGAGAAAACTGGACGGAAACAATATCACTGGCATGACGATAAGAACGAAGCTTGGATGAAACCGGATTCCTGGGGATTGATCAAAGTGCAATAAACAGTTTTTCAATGAATGGAATATAAATGATTTTTAAAAAAAGAATCGTGAATTTTATAATTTTTTATTCAACATTAATTTTAGAATTTTTTTTATTTAGTGTTTGTCTTGCTGGAAATCTTGGAAAAAACATTGAAATCGATAATGCAATCGTTCCTTTGAAAAATGAGATTTTGTATGACAATATTTTGGGTGAAAAACAAAACTTACCAAGCAATGTTAAAGAAAAAATAAATTCTGTTATAGATTGTTATTTGAAGGGCGGTTTAGGCGAATATGAAAAAGAAAAATATGAGACTGAAAATATTTATGAGTATAGCTATGTTTTGAAAATGAATTCTGGAAAATTGTTATATGTTACGAGGTTAAACATAAATTGTTATGGTCCTGGAGAGGCTGACGGAGTTTATTTTATCATCGCCTATGATCCCCAAAATGATTCGATATCCCCGAATAATATTGTGTTTTCTGGAGGGTTCGCGCCTGAAAATCTCGGTGGTGCTCCTTTGTTGTTGGACCCAATCGTCCGCATTGAAAAAAGTCAATTTGGAGATGAGGAAAAGATTATTTGCAAAGAAATTGATCACAATGGAACGTCTAATCAGGTGATTAGTAATTATTTTATTTTGGATAAAAATTTGTCTTTTCGACGAATTTTTACTACGGATGAACAGGTTCTCGATTCATTTGGGCAGGGTAGCGTTTGGCTTGAAACTTTAAGGTTCGTGCGTCCAAATGAAATTTGGATCGATGTGTATGATCCGTCTAATGAATTAAATAAAGATTTCAGTTTTGGCGGAAATAATGCAGCTGTGGTTAATGACTATAACGAGAAGCTAAAGGCCATAATGAGTCTCATCTTAAGAAACGAAGTTAGTCTTGACTTTAAAAACGAACATTTAATTTTTAGTTACTACTATGTACGGAATAATAAAGAGGCTACATTTAAAGTTAAGAAGAGCTTTTTAAAAAATAAAAAATACGAAGAATTTTTCGATGCGAAAAATGATTTCGGTATAATGGGTACTGGTGATTCACAGTTGTTACTTGATTGTGTATCGATGCCATAAAACACTCTAAATACTCTGTCGCTTCTCTCGAATTCCATTCAAACCTTTCAAACCCCTTATTTCAGGCCATTTTTCCGCTTTTTAAGGCTTTTTAAGCCTTAAAATCGCTATGTTTTGTTCTCGTTTCAGGCTTTATCCCCACCCTAAACCCCTTCAAAAATAACATCAAAAGGCTGAAAAAGCTCTTGACCTACCCTCGAATATCAACATAATGGCACGAAGTGGGAAAAAATGGCTTAAAGTGGGGAAAGTGGCTAAAACCCATTATTTTCATTGGGTTTCATGTCTTCCTACGCCCGGGCTTCGGAAGACAGGGAGTGTTAAGTGTTTCGAGGGATCTTTCATAACTCAGTCGATGACAAAGGCCGGATGAGTATACCGGCTCGGTTTCGCGAACAGATACGTGACAAACATACGACGCCGTTGGTGCTGACGCTGGGATTCGATCAATGTCTTTTTCTGTACCCGATGGATACCTGGGAAAAGGTCGAGGAAAAACTTTCCGCTCTCGACACGTTGAACGCCGATGTGCGGCAGTTCCAGCGGACGCTCTTCAAAGCCACCGATGAGGTGGATATGGACCAGCAGGGACGCATCGTGATCCTGCCGGTGTTACGAAAAGAAGCCGGGATAGGGAAGACCGTCGTGATCGTGGGAATGATGCACCGCATTGAGATATGGGACAAACAGAAGTACGAGAACTATCACGCCCAAACAACGCAGTCGTTGGAGCTCTTGGGCCAGAAGCTGTCGGACAAAGGAATACAGTCGCTGAACCTGTGATCGCTCTTAGTGGGGACTTTGAGCGGTCGCGGTAGAAGTAGGCTTCAAAGTAGTGGGGGGATCTTCAGTGACGGGTTTGGTTTTTGAACTCCAACGCTGAAGCAAAAAGCTGAAGGAGAGAAAAACCATGGCCGTAGCCTTGAACCAGACCAACAACACCGACTCCGTCACCATCTTTCGTCTGGCTGGAGAGATCGGGTCCAGCGAAATGGACGCGGTGCTCCGTATGATGAACGACGTCATCCTTCAAAGCCGTAGTGAAATGGTTTTGAACTTCGCCCACGTAAGTCATATCGCTCTCGACGCCATCTCAACGCTCGCACAACGCAAAGAACGTTTCCGCGCTTTAGGCGGGGACATCAAACTAGTGGGCTTGGCGCCTTACGTGGCCAACCTCTTCAAGCTAGTGGGTGCCTTCTCCTATTTTGAGATACTTTCGAGCGAGGAAGAAGCTGTCGCGCGTTTTGAAAGCTGACTTTGTACATCTACCGGTCCTTTTAAAGGAAACGATAGATTGGTTGTCCCCTCCTCCTGACGGGGTGGTTTTGGATCTGACGGTCGGGATGGGCGGTCATTCGAAAGAGTTGCTGAAGCATCTTCCGAAAGGCCGTTTGATCGGTGAAGACCAGGATGTCGAAGCTCTCCAACACGCTGGCCTGGCACTCCAGGGCGACCCTCGGGTCACCCTGACCAAGGCTAACTTCGCCGACCTCCTGCGGGTGCTGAATGACCTTTCGCTTAGCGAGGTTGACAGCGTGTTGATGGATATTGGCGTATCTTCCTTACAACTCGACAGCGCGGCCCGGGGTTTCTCCTTCAACCAAGAAGGTCCCCTGGATATGCGTATGGACACCACGGCCGGCTTGACCGCCGCGGACGTCGTCAACACCTACCGCGAAGACAAACTTTCCAAGATCATTTTTGAATACGGCGAGGACCACAAGGCCCGCTCTTTGGCCCGCGCTATCGTTCACGCCCGTGAAGTGAAACCCTTTGAGACCACCAGTGAATTAGCGGCTTTAGCCAAACGGGTTTTGGGTTCGCCCCGTCCCAAGAAGGGCGAATCCGCCAAGCATCCCGCGACCCGTCTCTTCCAAGCCATCCGTATCGAAGTGAACCATGAACTCGAAGTCCTGCAAACGGCCCTCAAAGCAGGGCTATCCATCCTCAAGCCGGGCGGCCGCTTTGCCGTCATCACATTCCATTCCCTCGAAGACCGCATCGTCAAACAGTTCTTCAAGACGGAAAGCGTCGACTGTATCTGCCCTCCCAACATTCCCCAGTGCGTCTGCGGCCACAAGGCCTCCGTGAAGCTCCTGACCTCCAAGCCCGTGACGGCTTCTGAAGAAGAGATCGCGCAAAATCCCCGGTCCCGCAGCGCTAAGCTCCGGGTCATTGAGAAGTTGCGGGGGAACAATGAGTAAACAACAAATCATTAGCCGCAAATTTGCGCGAATTTTCGCGAATGAAACAAAAACATCAAACTTTGATTTTGAAACCACCGAAAGCTTTCGAAACGGGATGGAAAGATTTGAGTCTTATTTTAATAGCGTCAATTTGCGCCAATTTGCGGCCAAGGCCTTTGTAGTGATGGGAGGAGCCGCTTGAAGAACATCGACGCCTTCGCCGTGAAAGAACAGTTCTTCGAGACGGCGAACCAGGCTTTTGACGCGAGCCTTTTCTGGCGGGGCAACCTGGCCCAGGCCGTCCGCAAGAAGGATTACAAGGGCGTGGTCTGGGGCGTCCTGGCCGTGAGTTTCGTTCTCTTCTTTTATGTCTGGCAGCACATGCAGGTGGTGAAGCTCGGTTACGAAGTACAGGCCCTGAAGACCCAGAAACTGCAGTTGACCAACGAGTACTACTACATGAAATACAAGATGCATGACGTGAACAGCTTGTCGCGCATCGAGCAGCTCGCCCGCGAACAGCTGGGCATGGAGACGCCTAAAACGGACCAGGTCGTGATCCTGGATGAAGGTTTTTCTTTCCGTCCCAGCTGGTTCACTTTTTGGAAAAAGACGGTGACCAAGTGAGCTCCATGCGCTATTCCAATCCCATCCAAAGAAGGATATTGCTTTTGGAATCCGTCGTGTTGATGGCCTGCCTTTGCGTGGAGATGAGGCTGGTCTATCTTCAAGTCTACAAGCACGGCGATTTCAGCAAACTGGCTTACCGCCAGCAATACGCCTCGAAGCAGACCAATGGTTCCCGCGGGGTCATCGAAGATTGCAACGGTTCCATCATGGCGATGAACATCGGCCTCTTCAACGTCAGCGCGAATCCCAGCATGATCGACGATAAACTTCACGCGGCGGCGGCCCTCTCGAGGGCGCTGGGTATGTCTTACGGCTACGTTCTCTCGAAGATCTCCGAGAACAAACCCTTCGTTTGGCTCGCCCGACAGGTGCCTTACCGCTATTCCGAAGCCGTGGAAAAACTGAAGATCGGCGGCGTGGACGCGGTCCGGGAAGAACACCGCTTTTATCCCGACCATGAGATGGCCGCCCAGGCGATGGGCTTCACGGGGCTCGACAACCAGGGGTTGGGCGGGCTCGAGCATTACTACAACAGCCTCCTGACCGGGAAGAACGGTCTGACCATAGCGTCGCGGGACGCGCGGGGCCGGACAGTTCTCTCTGACAACAAGTCGGTCAAGGCCAGCGTGGACGGTTTGAACGTTCGGACCACCATCGACAAGACCATCCAGCATATCGCCCAGGTGGAACTCGCGAAGGCCTTCGCCAAGTACAAATGCAAAGCCGCCTCGGTGGTCGTGATGGACCCCTCGACGGGCGCCATCCTGGCGATGGCCAACTATCCCACCTATGACCCCAACGACTTCAAACACTACTCCTCGGAGACCTGGAAGAACCGCGTGGTCAACGACGAGTTCGAGCCGGGCAGTACCTTCAAATTGATCACCGCGGTAGGCGCGTTGGAAGAGGGGATCGTCAACGAGGAAGACAAGTTCTTCTGCGAGAACGGGGCCTTCAAGACCGACTACAAGCGCGTGGTGAAAGACCATGAGAAACACGGCTGGCTGACCTTCCGGGAAGTGTTCGGCTACTCCAGCAATATAGGGATGGTCAAGATTGGCACCAAGCTCGGCAAAGAGAAGCTTTATCACTACTGCAAAAAATTTGGGTTCGGGGACCTGAGCGGCATTGACCTGCCGGGCGAAGCTTCGGGCAAGGTTCGGTCGCTGGACAAGTGGAGCGGGCTTTCCCTCACCACCATCCCTTATGGTTATGAAGTTTCCTCGACCCCCCTCCAGATCGTGGACGCTTACGCCGCTATCGCCAACGGCGGGGTCATGATGCGGCCCTATATCGTCAAATCCCTGGAAGACGCCAATGGCCATGTGGTGAAGTCCTTCGGTTCCCACAAGATCCGCCGGGTGTGCTCCTCGAAGACCGCCAGACGCATGACCGAGATGA
>CAYXYA010000034.1:0-11314 GCA_964469185.1 uncultured bacterium
TTGCGGAACGACGAACCCTTAAAACCCGGCCCAAACCCGCTGTTCCCGCTGAAGTGAAGTCCGGTGCCTCCGGCGGCGCTTACGAGATACCTTCCTATTACCGCAATCCGCCTCCGCCTTATCCGGAGGAGGCACGTCGTTTGAAGGAAGAAGGAACGGCTGTCCTGAGGGTCGCGGTGAACGGGGAAGGAAAAGTGGTTTCCGTGTCGATGAGCCAAAGCGCGGGTTTTTCAGCGCTCGACCAGGCGGCGCTCGAGACGGTCAAAACATGGCGATTCAAACCGGCTCGGATCGCGGGTATCCCTATTTCGACCAGCGTGAACATTCCCGTGAATTTTCGCTTACAAGACGTCCGCTAGAGGCTGAATAACCTTGAGGTTTACGGAAGATTTCGCTAAAACGCTGATGTGTTCAATTCTTAGGAAAGTCCACTGGTGAGGAGAAACGAATGAAAAAATTATTTTTATTTTTACTCTTGATCACGGTTCCGGTCGAAGCCAAGCCGATAGCCGCGGAGGACTATTACAACGCGGGGTTGAGCCTCTTCCAGCAAAAAGACTACACTAAAGCCATCCAATATTTTCACGCGGCGATCCAGGAAAAAACCGATTTCTGGCAGGCCTATCAGTTCTTGGGGGAGGCTTACTACCAAACCTCCAACCGCACCGAGGCGGTGGTCGCGATCCAGGAAAGCCTTCGCATCCATCCGAAGAATCCCGAATTGAAAAAATTCTTATCCCAGGTGAAGGCGAACAGCCCCTGGGTGCCTTCGGATTCCTGGCGGAATATCCTGAGCATCGTCTCGATCGTTCTTTCCTTCCTGACCTTGGGTTGGACGGTTTTTTGGACCCACCGTTTCGGCCCAGGTTTTAATTTCAAGAAGAAAACCACTCCCGAGAGTTAATTGAGACAAAAGATCATCGCGATCGGCGGCGGCAAGATCGGCTGGGGCGCCGTCCCCTCCGAGGTGATGCCCATCAGCCGGGAGATCGTGAGGCTTTCGGGCAAAAAACATCCCCGTTTGGTCTTCATCCCCACCGCTAGCTCCGACGACAGATCCTACGCCCGTATGGTCCAGGCGCATTTCGGCGGCAAGCTCGGCTGTCGCATCGATACTCTCTATCTTCACAAGCAAAAACCGGTCTTCTCCGAGATCCGCCGAAGGATCTTATCTTCCGACATCGTTTACGTCGGGGGCGGCAATACCCTCATGATGATGAACCGCTGGAAAAAACTGGGGGTGGATAGGATCTTGCGAGAAGCCCATCGAAAAGGGAAGGTGCTTTGCGGGACCAGCGCGGGCGCCCTTTGCTGGTTTCGGTTGGGAAACTCCGACTCACGCAAATATCACGACCCTAAGGCCGGGTTGATCAAGGTGCGGGGGCTGGGTTTTATCGACGCGCTGGCTTGTCCCCATTACAACGCCGAAAAGGACCGAAAACCCGACCTTAAAAAGATGATGAAAAAGACGCCCGGCGTGGCGGTCGCTATCGACAATTGCGCCGCTCTGGAAGTAGTGGGCGGTAAATATAGGGCTTTCCACTCCAAGCCCAGGGCGGGTGCCTACCGGGTCTATTGGGTGAGAGGCCGATATCTCCGAAAGCCGATCTTAGCCGGCAGCCATTGGGAATCCTTGTCTAATTTGGGGCTTAAATCTTTCCGCTGAAACTGTCCTGAGGCATGATGAACCGATCAAAAGTTATCCCCAAAAAGTTATCCACAGGTGTTCAAAACTTTCGGCAAAATCCCAACGACATTCTTGTTTGCGTGTGTTCCTTTATGTAAGATGCAGTCGCATTTTAAACCTCAAGGAGACAATCAATATGTCATCGCCCCGCAAGAAGATAGCGTTATCCATCGGGAAGGAAGTGCCTCCTGTGGAAGAATATAAAGCCCAGCCTGGACAATCCATTTACGGCTCTCTCGTTTTTCACGACGCCGCCCAGAAACAATTTCTCTCCAAGGATGTTTATAAGAAGCTAAGAGCGACGACGCTTCGCGGCGAGCCGCTCGATCCCTCCATTGCCGACCAAGTCGCCCAGGGCATGAAAGAATGGGCCCTGTCGCATGGCGCTTCCCACTATACCCACTGGTTCATTCCTATGACCGGTTTGACCGCTGAAAAGCATGACACGTTCCTCGAGCCGACGAACGAAGGCGGCTCCATCGCCGAGTTCGACGGCAAGACCCTCATCAAGGGTGAGCCGGACGCTTCCTCGTTCCCTTCGGGCGGGACCCGCGCGACCTTCGAGGCCCGCGGTTACACGGCCTGGGACCCGACCTCTCCCGCTTTCATCCAGGAAGAAGTCAACGGCGCGACCTTGACCATCCCGACGGCTTTCGTCAGCTACACTGGCGAAGCCTTGGACCACAAGACGCCCCTGCTTCGTTCCATTGAGGCTCTTTCGACGCAAGCTTTGCGCTTACTGCGCGTGTTCGGCAATAAATCCGTCAAGCGCGTGTTCACGACCATGGGTCCGGAACAAGAATATTTCCTGATCGACCGCAAGTACTATGAGCTTCGTCCGGATCTGATCGCCGGCGGCCGCAGTCTTTTTGGCGCTCCACCTTATCGCGGTCAAGAATTGGAAGACCATTATTTTGGCGCCATCCGTGAGCGCATCCTGGCTTACATGATGGATTTGGACCGCGAATTGTGGCGTCTGGGCATTCCGTCCAAGACCCGCCATAATGAGGTGGCTCCGGCTCAATTCGAGATGGCCCCCATTTTCGAAAAGTCCTCAGTGGCCGCGGACCACAACATGATCGTCATGGAACTCATGCGCCGTATCGCTTTACGCCATAACCTGGTCTGCTTGTTGCACGAGAAACCCTTCGCCGGCATCAACGGCAACGGCAAGCACAACAATTGGTCCATGGCTACCGATGAGGGCGAGAATCTTCTGGAGCCTGGCAATACCCCTCATGAGAACGCGCAGTTCCTGGCGTTCCTCGTGGCGGTCATCTCGGCGGTCGATAAGTACGCCGAACTCCTGCGTATCGGCATCAGTGGCCCGGGCAACGACCATCGTTTAGGCGCCAACGAGGCTCCTCCGGCGATCATGTCGGTCTTCCTCGGCGAGCAGTTGCAAGATATCGTGGACCAATTGGAAAAGGGCAAGGCTTCCGGAAGCAAGTCCGGCGGCATCATGGAACTGGGCGTTACCACCCTGCCTCCATTGCCGAAGGACGCCACGGATCGCAACCGCACCTCGCCTTTTGCTTTCACGGGCAATAAATTCGAGTTCCGCGCGGTGGGTTCCACGGCTCCGATCTATTGGCCGAACACCATCCTGAATACGATCGTCGCGGAATCCATCGACCGCGTCGCGACCGAATTGGAAAAAGGCAAGGGCAACCTGAACGCCGCTCTGGCCGCCGTTCTGCAAAAAGAGATCAAGGCCCACAAACGGGTCCTGTTCAACGGCAACGGCTACAGCAAAGAGTGGCACACTGAGGCGCAAAAACGCGGTCTGCCGAACTTGAAGAACACCGTGGACGCCTTGAAGGTCATGCCGAAGAAGGAATACAAGGAACTCTTCTCGAAATATAAGGTTTTGAGCGAGAAAGAATATGACAGCCGCGAAGAGATCATGTGGGAGCGTTACGTGAAGGTCCTCAACATCGAGGCCAACGCCACGGTGGACATCGCGCGCAACCAGATCCTGCCGGTGGTTCTGGCCTATCAATCCAAATTAGCGGTCACGATCGATTCGACCAAGTCGCTTATCAAGAGCCCGCAAAAAGGCCAGAAGGATCTCTTGGAGAATATCGCCAAGGGCGCCAGCGACCTCTATGAGGCCACTGAGAAACTGGACGACCTGATCGACAAGGCCAATGAAGGTTCCAGCCTGCACCAAGTGGCGGCGTCACTCAAGGACTCCGTGGTTCCTGCCATGCTGAAGGTCCGCGGGTTGGCGGATTGGCTGGAAGGTTTCGTGGATGACGAGGCCTGGCCATTGCCGAAGTACCGGGAGATGTTGTTCCAGTACTAAGCGGTCCGTTGTAACGAAAAAAGGGCTGTCTCCGAAAGGGGACGGCCCTTTTTTATTGTCCTATAGTCCGGAAACAATGCTTTTAGGATATTTCTTTCGGTGGTTTAATGTTCATTGAGATTGATTGAACTCCCAACCGAAGGAATTCTAAAGTGTTAAATGTTGCCTACCCATTTTTTATTTTTAAATTTTTTGTCAGGATTGGTATTGGATTTTATTTTCTTGTTGCAATTGGTTCAGCTTGTTTTGCAGAAGAACCGGTTTTTAAACAACTCGTTTGTTCTGACGGCAAAACACAAACTCAAGCCGTGAACAAGCTTCGCCACGCCTCCCCTAGTAAGAAAAAGGAAATTGCCGTTTCGCTTATTCAATTTTTTAGTCAATGGGACTCACAAGCAATAACTGTTGTTGGTTGCGACTATCACAGCGCTTCCAAAGCGGCTGTTTTGGATTTTAAGTATATTGGCACCGTAGCGATACCTCTCCTTTTGAGGGAAATCAAAAAGAACACATCGAATAGCCTTTGGGCCACTGATTGTTTAGCTGGGATAGGCTCGAAAGCAATTCCGGCCATTTCAAGAGTGCTCCAAGACCCAGAAGCTGAAATCCGGAACGATATGGTTAACAGCATTAGAACGACGGATTTTCCAGAAACAGACAAATTGAAATTGGTTCTGGTTTTGATGCCGCTTCTAAATGATCCAAGTGGTAATGTACGCGCTAACACTTGTGAAGCTCTTGGAAATCTTGGTCCTGCTTCAGCTCCCGCTGTCTCAAAGTTAATTGAAAAACTGAAAGACAAAAATGTTTCCAATTTTGCCATCAGGGCTTTGGGAAAAATTGGCACAGACGCAAAAGAAGCGGTTCCAGCCTTAATACCGTTTCTTCATAACAAAGACGTCTATCTGCGAAGTGATGCGGCTTTAGCTTTAAATGGGATTGGAGAAGGTGCGAAACAAGCTATACCTGACTTGCTTAAAGCTATTCATGATGAAGATTCCAATGTGCGGTACGGCGCTTTTAATACTCTTCGAGAGATTGGGCCGGATGCAAAAGCGGCTATTCCTGACTTGATTCAATTTGTGAAGGGCTCGGATTACGACAATGCTTTTAATGCTGTTTTTGCATTGGTGGCAATTGACCCGAAGCAAGCTGAACCGGCAATTCCGATTTTAACCAAAATACTCCAAGATCCAAATCCGCACTATTCCAGTTGGGCTGTTGAGGGTCTTCGAAAAATCGGAACATCCGAAGCTTTGGAAGCAATACGAAAATATGGGAAAAATAAATCAGTAAAAGGCAAAGGGAATTGATGAAACGTCAGTTATTCATCCTGACTTTAGTCCTGGCCCAAGCCGGATAGACTTTTGTTACATCCCACGCCTATGGCTACGACAACGACTACAATCATTCAGGCCGAGCCTAGACAAATGAAGCTTTTCATCCATGAAAAGGGGTAAACTTTGACGGTCGAGCGGTAACTTCCGCCGAAAGAGTTCCGTAACTAGTTTTAGCACTTTTTCGAGAGAAAGTGCCCATCACATTTAAAGGAGCAGTTCTATGAAAGGTAATACCCAATTAGTCTCATCGACCGCGATCGCCAGCCTCATGGCTTTTGGGGCCGCGACCCTGGTCCATGCCGAGGACTGGACGAAAGCCCCGGGCGTTAAGGTCGAGAAGTGCTACGGCGTCGCCAAAGCCGGAAAGAACGACTGCGCCGGCAAGACAAACGGCTGCGCGGGTGAATCCAAGGTGGATAACGATCCGGAAGCCTGGATCTACGTGCCGGCCGGTGTTTGCGACAAACTCGTTCACACGAAAGCCGCCGCGAAAAAGAAAAAGACTAGTGTGAAAAAAACCGCCGCGAAAAAAGACGCGATGAAGATGGATAAGTAAGAAACTCTATGGGACAAATGATCGCGGGAGCGGGGCTCGGGCTCCGCTCTCCCCATCTATCGCACATCCTGGAAAACCATCCCGCGGTGCCCTGGTTCGAGGTCATGCCGGACAATTACCTGAACCCCGGGGTGACGCCCCACCACGCGCTGGAAAAGGTACGGAGCCGATATCCCGTAGTTTTTCACGGCGTGGGAATGAATCTAGGCGCAACCGACCCTCTGGACGACAAATACCTGGACCGTCTTAGTGAGCTCATCGACCGTTATCAGCCTGCCTGGATATCCGACCACCTTTGCTGGATCGGAGCCGGCGGCACCCAATCCCACGATCTTTTACCGCTTCCTTACACATCCGAAGTGGTCCGGCATACCGCTTCCCGCATCCAACGGGTCCAGGACAAACTGAAACGCCGCATTTTGATCGAGAATCTTTCGGGCTATTTGAAGTTCGCCGATGCCCAGATGTCGGAATGGGAATTCGTCAAAGCGGTTGCCGAAGAAGCCGATTGCGATCTCCTGCTCGACGTGAACAACGTCTTCGTGAATTCTGAAAACCTTCGTTTCGACCCTTACGCCTATATCGACGCGATACCCGCCCACCGTGTCAAAGAGATCCACTTGGCCGGGCATCTTAGGGCCGAGGGACTCCTCATCGACAACCACGGCTCCGCGGTTTGCGCCGAGGTCTGGGACCTTTACCGCCACGCCATCCAGCGTCTGGGACCCATCCCTACGCTCATCGAATGGGACCTGAACATCCCCGAGTTCGACGTGATCTTGGGTGAATCCCAAAAGGCCGAGTCGGTCTTGAAGGAGGCCTCCTTTGTCGCTTGAGCGGATGCAGAAGGATTTTATGGAGTACCTCTACGCTTCCAAGCCTACGGAAGAACAACGGGAACATATCCGCGGGTTCTTTTTGGACCCTCACTCGCCCGATCCGCACGGGGGAATGACCATCTATCGGCGAAATCTGGTCTTTGGATTGATCAGCGCCATGAAAGAAACCTATATTTTTTGCCGGGTTCTTTTGGGGGAGAAGAATTTCAACTTTTTTTGCCGGGAATATATTTATCAACACCCCTCCCATGACACGGACTTGATCCAGTACGGGGAAAGTTTCGGGGAATTCTTGAGCGGCCGGGAAGAAATCGACTCCTTGGCTTTTATCGCCGACGCGGCCAGGCTGGAATGGGCCCTGGAGCGCTCTTTTTACGCGGCGCCCGAGATTCCGGTAAAAATTGATCCGAAGTTTCCCGCGCTTAAAAACTCAGTTCAATTGGTTCGGAGCCGCTACCATGTTCATGAAGCTTGGCTGAGGTTCCATGAAAAGGGCGAAGAAGGGATTCAAAATGAACTTTTCAAGCCGGGGGCAGAGAACCTGGTCGTTTGGTCTAAAGAGGGCCAGCCGCAAGTCACGCGCGTTAATGATGAGATGGCCGTCTGGCTGGAAAAGGTCAAATTAGATCCGCTGAAGTTGGAAAAGGGCGGCCCATTTCAATCCGCGGTCCAGCAGGGGTGGATACAAGTTAACTCATGATCGGGTTTTAACGTAGTAAGGGAAAAGGGAGAGCAATATGGAAAAAGCAACGTTCGGAGCGGGATGTTTTTGGGGTGTGGAAGAAACCTTCCGGCAGATGAAGGGGGTTGTCTCCACGGCTGTGGGTTATGAGGGCGGAAAAAAAGACAGACCGACCTATCAAGAGGTCTGTACCGACCGCACGGGACACGCCGAAGTGGTCGAGATCACGTTTGACCCGGCTAAAGTTTCTTATGATGCACTCCTGGATGTTTTTTGGAAAAGCCATAACCCCACCACGCTCAACCGCCAGGGCCCGGACGTGGGGACCCAATATCGTTCCGCTGTTTTTTTTCACAGTCCCGACCAGGAAAAAATCGCCGCCGCCTCTAAAGAACGGATCCAAAAGACAAAGAAGGATCCGGTCGTGACACAGATCGTGCCGGCCGCGACTTTCTGGAAGGCGGAAGACTATCATCAGCAGTACCTGGCCAAACGGGGCCTGGGCAATTGCCACCTTTGACCCGGACCCGTTTTTTAAAAAGCCTTTAAAACCCGCCAAAAAATCCCAAAACAACGAATGAACCCTGTGAGGGTTTGCGATAAAATCTGTCGCGTTAAACCCTGCTGTGGGAGCCGGGGGCATTTTTGAAGAAGGACGGTTTATTACAAACCAATGAGAATAAAGCCTTGGGTCAGCGAAGCGGTTGAAGTGAAGACGAGCGGTATGGAAGGGAAGGGCGTTTACTCGGTCGAGTCCATCCGAAAAGGGGACGTGATCGGGGTGTTCGGCGGGATCGTCCTGCCGGAGGACGAGATCGAAACCTTGACCCGTACTGTTCCCGCGGACAGACTGAACATCGATCACGCCATGTATATCTATCCCGGTTTCATCATGCTCCACGATTACGAGAACGGATGCGATCCCTTGTGCTTCGTCAATCACGCCTGCGATCCGAGCGCCCATATCGAGAACGGCATCGTGCTGGTGGCTTCCCGGGATATTCCCTCGGGCGAGGAGATCAGCTGGGACTATCGGAAGACCGACAACATCGGCAACTGGACCTACGAGTTCAAGTGCCAGTGCGGTTCGCATAATTGCCGGGGGATGGTCCAGGTCGGCCCCGAGTTCCGCGAACAAATGGCCGTTGCTTCGAATTAACAGGAAGTTTTTAACGTTCAATACCGCTCCGGAACCTCCAGAGCGGTATTTTTTTATCCCTCCGCCTCTTTCACCTAAAAAATAGCTTTTTCCCTTATTTTTGCCTGTGGATAACTTTTTTCACTGGTTGTTTTTCCATTGGTTTTCCTCATGTTTCCGCGAAAAAAGCCGTTAGAAGAGATGGTTCATTCCGTTCAGACGGAACAGACCATCTCACTCTAAGGATCTAAAGCGATGACCTCATGAGTAATCGAGCGATGTTCAGCGCGATTTCCGGATTACGGGCGAACAGCGATTGGCTGGACGTCATCGGGAATAACGTCGCGAACACCAGTACTACCGCGTTCAAATCCAGCTCGGTCCGGTTCGCGACCCAGTTCAGCCAGTTCCTTTCGAATGGGACGGCCGATAATTCCGTGTCCTCGTTCGGCGGGCAGGATCCGGTGGCGATCGGAAGAGGGACCCGCTTACAAAACATCCGCGTCAATTTCGCGGAGGGGGCGACCCAAATGACGGGCGTCTCGACGGATATTTCCATCCAAGGCGACGGATTCCTCGTGGCGAAGAACGGGTCGAACACCTACCTGACCCGCGCGGGCAACTTGAATTTTGACAGCAAAGGATTCTTGGTGGATGGGAGCGGAGGGCTCGTCCAGGGGTTCACCGCGGTCACCCAATACGACAAGCTCGTCATCAACTCGGTGGCGAACGGTCCGAACCTTCAACCTTTGGAAGTGACCAGGGCCCATCTGGTCTTGAACAGCACGAACATGGGAGCCATCGGGAACATCCAGATCGATCCGCAGATGACCATCCCGCCCAAAGCGACGACCGAGATCAAGTTCACCGGGAACCTGGATTCTTACCAGCAGGCGACCCAGCCAGGCGGGATACTCGATCTGTTCCCGGGCGGTCAACCCATCCTGCCGGTGACGGTCGCCATGCTTCTCAACGGCATTCCTAATTCGATCGATCCCGCGCGGATGACGGTCGCCCCGATACCGCCGGGGGGGTTCGGCCTCCAGCAGGTGACCGACCTGGGCCTGAAAGTCGCGGGGGTGGACATACCCTTGGAGAATGGTTTTACCAACTTGATCGCGATCAATATCTTCAGCGGGTCTTATGCCTGGGAGTTAAAGCCTCCTATGCCGCCCGCGGTCCAAATGAACCAAACGGTTTTTGATTCCTTGGGCAATCAAAGACAGGTGACGGTCCAGTTCTATCAGATCAACGACCTGGGGCCGGGAGGGCTGAACAGCGCCGCCGGGCCCAGTCAAACCTGTTACGCCTGGTATGCCTTCGATACTACGGGGGGCCAGCCGGTTTCGACCCAAAATTTGGTCGGCGGAACCGGCATTTATGAAGGTGATTTTTTTCCTAATTGGTACGACCGGGGAAGCACCGTCAATCCCGCGCAGCCGGTTGGGTACGGCGGGGACTATCTTTATTTCAATACCGACGGTTCATTGGCCTCCAGCGGCGGATCGGCGGGGATCCCGTCGCCTCCAGGACCTCCCAATTTCATGTCCATTCCACGGATCTATTTGCCCCCGCAAAACTACTCGCTTTTTGTCCCTCCGTTCGGGGTCGCCAGCTCCCCGATCCCGAACCAAGGCGCGGAGATCACGCCCGTCGATCTGAATTTTGGGACTTTTGGGGTTTTGGGAGTGGGTCGAAGGGACGGCCTGACCGGCGATGCCCAGGGTTCCTATCAAGTGGTGAGCGGCGTGAATACCTATGTTCCGGACAGCCACATGACGGCGACTCAAGATGGTTACGCGGACGGCGATCTGCAGGGTCTTTCGTTCGATCAAACGGGGACAATAGTGGGGTCTTTTACGAACGGTCAAAGGGTCGATCTGGCCCAGGTCGCGATGGCCGAAGTGATGAATCCTGAAGGTCTTAACAATGTCGGCAACAACTATTTCACGGCGTCGCCGAGTTCGGGGGCACTTCAATTGGGCGTGGGCGGGCAAAATGGATTAGGAACGATCGAGGGTTATTCCCTGGAAGGTTCGAACGTCGACCTGACGGTCGAGTTGACCAACATGGTCATCGCCCAGAGGGGTTTTCAAACGAACGCCAGGGTGATTTCGGCGGTCGATAATACCCTGCAGGTCCTCACCCAATTGGGTCAATAAAAGCCTATCGTCTCTTTCTCCTCCAAAGTTTTAAGACCGAAAATCGACCTCTCAGTTTTAGGTAAACGAACAACATGTGTTTACCCTTGATGAAAATCCAACCAAAAAATCACAAGCAATCCACATTTATCTTTTGCCGTCTCGATTAAGCTTCGTTCAATCCCTGAAAGGAGCGTGGCGGCTCTACCTTACAACGTTATAAGCCTCGGATTTCATGGAGAACCATAAGCTTCTCATATAGACGGCGGTCCCATGAAGTCGATGTTGGTCGTGAAAAATCACTTCTGTCATTTCGTTCTGGTCATGTTTTTTTGCGCTTTTTTAACCCCTTCCTTCGTTAAAGCTAATGTCACGATTGGGCCTCCTCCACCCCAGAATGTCCTACTCGTCACCTCGGGCGGCGGAAGTAACGCCATCTATCAAGAACTACCCTCCGCGCTGCAATGTATCGGCGCCACCGTGACCATCATCACGATCAGTGGCGCTTGCGGCCTCCAGAACGCTTTGACCGCGACAGGGTTGACCCTCGGTATGTTCGATCAAGTTTGGGACGTCCGGTGGCCGGGTGACACCTGCGACGCGGTCGGCGGGCCCTCCACGAC
>CAYXYA010000035.1:0-880 GCA_964469185.1 uncultured bacterium
CGGCAGCCCGCCGACGTTGTGATGGCTCTTGATGACGGCCGAAGGCCCCTTCACCGAAACGCTCTCGATGACGTCGGGATAAAGCGTGCCCTGGGCGAGGAAATCGAACTTTCCTTTTTTGCGCTGAAGGTCCTTGGCCGCCTTCTCGAAGACCCGGATAAAGGTCTTGCCGATGATCTTGCGTTTCTTCTCGGGGTCACTGACGTTGTTCAGGAGCTTCAGGAAAAGAGGTTCGGCGTTGACGTAATGAAGAGGGATCTTGAGCTGGTGTTTGAACATCCGGACGACTTGCTCAGCCTCGTTCATGCGCAGAACGCCGTTGTTCACAAAAACGCAGGAAAGCTGGCTGCCGATGGCGCGGTGGATGAGCGCGGCCGCGACGGTGGAATCCACCCCGCCGGAGACCCCGCAGATGACACGGCCCTTGCCCACTTGCCGGCGGATGTCCTCGACGGCGATCTTCTCGTAAGCGTCCATGCTCCAGGTCGGCTTACAGCCGCAAACCTTGCGCACAAAATTCTCGATGAGCTTGGTTCCCTTTTGGGTGTGCACAACCTCGGGGTGGAATTGGATACCGTAGATCTTCTTTTGGTCGTTGCCCGCCGCCGCCAGATGGCAATTCGCGGTGGAGGCCAACACTTTGAAACCCGATGGAAGCTTGGTGACATGGTCGCCGTGACTCATCCAGGCCTGGATATTGGAAGGGATACCCGCGAACAGGCTCTTATGGTCGCGGATCTTGAGAGGCGCCAGACCGAATTCACGCTTGGAAGCCTTTTGGACTTTTCCTTTCAACACGTGGGCGAAAAGCTGCATACCGTAGCAGATGCCGAGGATGGGAATACCCAGTTCGAAAACTTCCTTGGCGACATGAGGCGCG
>CAYXYA010000035.1:890-9546 GCA_964469185.1 uncultured bacterium
TGGCCGGACCGCCGGAAAGGATGATACCCCGAGGATCCTTCTCAAGGATCTTCTCGACGGAGGCGGAGTAAGGAAGGATCTCGCAGTAGACGTTGGACTCACGGACGCGGCGGGCGATCAGCTGGCTGTATTGAGCGCCAAAATCAAGGACGATGATCGTGTCGTGTCTCAAAGAAAACTCCGGAATTAAACAGAATACTTTGGAACTATGATGAACGCGGATTAACGCAGATAAAGCAAAGACTTAAAATTTTAGAGATTCAATATCAGCGTGTATCTGCGTTTATCAAAGTTACATGCAGTTTCTGGTTAGAAGTTACCGTAAAAGGCCTTCAGCACGTGGGGTTTCAGGACGAACTCGATATGCTTGCTGTGTTTCTTTTCCTCGGAAACCTGGTTCGCCGCCTCGAAATTCTTCATCGTGTCGTACTCGGAATAGACCATGTAGGTATCGCCGTTGTTCATCGCCTGGCGCAGGTAAACCCTCATGCAGCCCTTGAACTTTTTCTCTTGTTGAACAAATTCATTCAAGATCTTGACGACCTGCTTCTCGTGCCCTTTACGGACTGTAACTACTGTCAATGAAACGATCATGCGTGGTCTCCTTTTAAAAAATAAGTACCCGACTAATCCATGTAATAGTTCGGCGCCTCTTTGGTGATGACCACATCGTGGGGATGGCTTTCCTGATAACCCGCCGAGGTGATCTGCACGAACCGTCCACGTTCCTTCAGGTCCTTTAAAGTGGCGGTCCCGCTGTAGCCCATACCCGCCCTCAATCCGCCGATCAATTGATAGACCAGGTCGGAAAGCAGGCCGCGGTAAGGCACACGCGCCTCGATGCCCTCAGGAACCAGTTTTTTGGAGTCGATGCCTTCTTGGAAATAGCGGTCCGCGCTCTTCCCTTTTTGCATAGCGGCCAGGGAACCCATGCCATGGTAAACCTTGAACATCCGGCCTTGAAGATTGATGACCTCGCCCGGGGATTCTTCGGTACCGGCGAAAAGCCCACCCAGCATGACGGCGTCCGCGCCGGCGGCAATGGCCTTAGTGATGTCGCCCGAGAACTTGATACCGCCGTCGGCGATGATGCCGACCTTGTGTCTTCGCGCTTCTTTGGCGCATTCGGAAATGGCCCATATCTGGGGTACTCCCACACCGGTCACGACCCGGGTGGTACAGATGGAACCGGGGCCGACGCCCACCTTAATGGTATTCGCGCCCGAATCCGCCAGAGCTTTCACGGCCTCAGGCGTGACGACGTTGCCCGCGATAATGGAGAGTTTGGGATATTTTTTACGGATGAATTTGACGGTCTTGAGAACGCCCTCAGAATGCCCGTGAGCGGTGTCAATCAC
This sequence comes from uncultured bacterium, assembly GCA_964469185.1. Taxonomy (GTDB): domain Bacteria; phylum Oederibacteriota; class Muellerivitia; order Muellerivitales; family Muellerivitaceae; genus CAYXYA01. Next base: position 2,249 of record CAYXYA010000035.1, read on the forward strand.
CAGCACGTCCGCTCCCGCGTTGACCAGAGCTTCCGCCCGCGCCTCGGTGTCACTGCTCACGCCCAGCGCCGCACCGACCTTCAAGCGGCCTTTGTCGTCCTTGCAAGCGTTGGGGTACTTGATGCGCTTGTTCACGTCCTTGATGGTGATGAGGCCTTTGAGGTCGCCCTTCTTGTCCACGACTAAAAGCTTCTCGATGCGGTGCTCGTGCAGGGTCTCTTCGGCTTTTTCCAGACTGGTACCGATGGGAACGGTGACCAGATCGTCCTTGGTCATCACTTCCCGCAAGCCCAGGTCCATCTTTTTGACGAAACGAAGGTCGCGATTGGTCACGATGCCGACCAGTTTGCCGTCCTGTTGGACGATGGGGATGCCCGAAATGTGGTAGTGCTTCATGATGGCCAAGGCGTCGGAAACTTTTTTATCCGGCGTGAGGGTGATGGGATCGCTGATCATTCCCGCTTCCGAGCGTTTGACCTTATCGACCTCGCCGACCTGCTGCTCAATCGTGGAGTTCTTGTGGACGATGCCCAGACCGCCTTCTTGAGCCAGGGCGATAGCTAAACGGGCTTCCGTGACGGTGTCCATCGCGGCGCTGATGAGGGGGATATTCAGTTTGAAGTTCGGGTTGATATAGGTGGAAACGTCGGTTTCGGCGGGGAGCACACTTGATTTTTGCGGCACCAGCATGATGTCGTCGTAGGTAAGCGCTATCGTCAACTTCTTCGGGTCGAGCATCTGTTCTCCAAATTGAAGTGGGCGTTAATATAAACGTTGGCCCAAAGGGTGTCAACGCCCGCGACCCTTGAAAACACTCGAATTTGAGCGAAAAGCCAAGACCTAATACACACCATTTTCACCACAGAGACTCAGAGCACTCAGGGGAGACAAAACCTCTAATGATCGGTTGAATCTTCAACCAAAAAGAATCGCCTTCCCTGAGCACTCTGAGTCTCTGTGGTAAAAAGCTGTTGGCGTTCGGTGTTCGGTCAATGCCAGGAGCTGAAGTCCGCCTGGTACGCGGGGATGTTTTTGAGGGTGATATACCAGCGCAAATGATCGGACAGGGCGGCCATGTACCGGTTCAAGCTTGTCTTTTGCGGCTCCCACCCTTTTTCCTTCACGAGTTTTTCCACGCCCTGCGCGTGCTGGTTGTAAAGCTGTTCAGCCGTCGCCGAGGGATAGAACTCGCTGACGAGATTTTCCAAAGACTGTTCCGTTCCTGTCCAGCCGTTGGTGGAGTACCAGACCCCGTTGGTGAAGACCGTCACGAAAGCGAGATGCGGCGCGACCTGGTCGGGCATCTTGAGGATCTCGGAATACATGGACACCTCTGATTTCATGCCCACGTCGAAAAAATTCGGGGTTGGAATCTGGGGCACCGTCATCTGGATCAATTGGTTGAAGTTCAAAGGCCCGAGTTGGTTCTGAAGGTCGGCAAAAGCGGTGATGTCCATGTCGCCCGCCTGGGAGGTTTGTATCGGGACGATCTGGATGAGCGGCACCTTCTCAACGATCTCCACCGGCGGCGGAGCCACCTTCTTCGTGATCCAAAACACCGTCCCCGCCAGGATCAACAAAAGGAAAACCGCTACCAGATAAGCCGCCACCTTCAGTTTGTGGGCTATGGCATGCACCCTTTCTTGCAGGGGTTTAAGTAAAAGTCCCGCGAGCATCATCAGCATTTTGTTGCGGGGAGCGTGGAGGTCTTTAAAGGTGACCGTACCGGGTGAGAAAGAATGGGCCTCGGTCTTGACGGGTTCCCGATGGACCGTCGGAGGAGCGACGGGAGTGGATCCGATCTTGAAGGGCTCGTTCTTGGGAAGATCCGGCGGAGGTACCTCGAGTTTGGGCAAAGGTGGCTTGGCGGCTCCTTCTTTAAATAGACCCAGCGGATCCTCGACAGGAGCCTTCTGGGCGGCGACCGGAGCTGGAGGCGCGACCTTTTTAGGCGCGGCGAACAAGTCATCGAGCGAGATCTGCGTACCGGCCTTGGAGGCGGCGGGAGGCGTAGGAGGCGGCGTTGAAATCACCGGCGTGGGCATGACGTTGAATTTGAGCTGCGGTTTCACACTCGGCGCGGGCGCCTCAGCGGGAGCCGTATTCTGACTTTTACAATCGGAACAAATGGGCCGGCCTGATTCCATATCCAGGCAATCGAGACAATAGGGTTTCTCGCATCGGAAGCACTTTCCGATGGCCTGGCGGTCCATGTGCTTGGTGCAATAAACTGGCATCCTTAACCTTTCAACAAAACTTTGTAACTATGATGCATGGGATACATGGGATAAGACTGAATCTTAACCTATGGTTGAGCCTTAAAGCTTTATCACATTCATCCCATTTATCCCAGTTGCTACTGACTTGGATTTCATCCTTGTTTCAACGCGATCAAGTCCATCTCCACCGCCGCGCCCTTAGGCAAAGCGGACACCTGCACCACTGCCCGTGCGGGCGGGTCCTGCGGGAAATGTTCAGCATAGACCCTGTTCATAGCCTCAAAATCCTCAAGACTCGTCAAATAAACGGTCACTTTCACCGCCAAGTCCAATCGGGACCCTCCGGCCTTCAGTACTGCCTCGAGGTTGGCGATGATGCGGGCGGTTTGACCGGTAACGCCTCCATGAACCAGAAGACCCGAGTGAGGGTCGAGAGCGATCTGCCCTGAGCAAAAGATAAAACCCGCGTCGATCCCCTGAGAGTAAGGACCTATCGCCTTTGGAGCTTCGTCGGTGTGGATTACTTTCCGTTCCATAGTCTCCTCCTTGTTAACTAATAGTTAGAAGTTAGCAGTTAGGAATTAGGAGTTTAAAGATTAAAAACTTCTCACTCCTCACTTCTAACTCCTAACTTGTGTTGTTGTTATCGTGGTTCGATACGCTTCGCGCTCACGATGCCCTTCACTCTTCCTAATTTCTTCAGGACCTTCTCCAACTGTCCCGCCTGGGAGATCCCGATAACGAAATAACCCTGCGCCCATCCACCCTCTGCCGCTTTGGCGTTGGCTTCGTTGATGATGACACCCTCCTCGGAGATCGCCAAGAGCATATCGGCCAGAAGCCTGTCGCGGTCTTTGGCCTTGACCTCGATGGCCACCTCGTAAACCTGCTCAGCGCTGCCTTCCCAGGAGACCGGCGTCATGCGGTTCTCGCCGTCGGGCAAGACCAGCGTATTCGGACAGTCGGTGCGGTGGATGGAGACCCCCCGGCCTCGCGTGACATAACCCACGATAGGGTCCCCGGGAACAGGCGTACAACACCGCGCGAAGCGGACGAGAAAATCCTTTTGCCCGCCAATGGAAATACCCTTGACCGAAGCCGCGGTCGCGGCCGTATCCCCGGCGCTCCTCGCGGGACGGACCGGTTCGTGTTTATCCTCGGGCTTGACCGGCTTCTCAGTCTTGGTCCCATCTTCTTCCTCTTTGGCCGCGATCTTGTTCAAGACCTGGCGGGCGGAGATCTCGCCGTGACCGGTGTTCGCCAGCAATTCCTGCACCGTGTGACATCCGAAGTAATCGAGGAATTCGTCCAGCCCGTTGGACTTGAGGATCGCGTTGAAGTCGATACCCATCCGGACCGCTTCGCGCTCCAGCAGGTGTTTGCCCTTGTCCACTTCGTCCGCGGAAAGATGGGTGCGGAACCAGTGGCGGATCTTGTTCTTGGCGCGGCTGGTCACCACGATCTTCAGCCAGTCGCGGCTGGGCGTGCGGGAGGACTGGGTCAGGACCTCCACGATGTCGCTGTTTTTCAGATTGTAGCGCAGCGGTACCATCTGGCCGTTCACTTTCACACCCATACAATGGGTGCCGACGTCGGTATGCACCGCGTAGGCGAAATCGAGCGCCGTCGCGCCCTTGGGCAGTTCTTTCACCTCACCCTTGGGGGTGAACACGAAGACCTCGTCCTCGAACAAGTCCACCTTCATGGCCTCGGCGTATTCGGTGGTGTCCTTGATATCCTGCTGGAGGTCCAAAAGCTGACGCATCCAGGCGAACTTCTCATCCTCTTTTTCCGCGGCCCTTCCTTCTTTATAGATCCAGTGGGCGGCGATCCCTTCCTCGGCGGTGCGATGCATCTCCAGGGTGCGGATCTGGATCTCCACCGGCTGGCCGTCCGGTCCCATGATGGTCGTGTGAAGGCTCTGGTAGAGATTGTTCTTGGGCATGGCGATGTAGTCCTTAAACCGGCCCGGCAGGGGTTTCCACATCGTGTGGATCATCCCCAATATCTCGTAACAATCTTTCACCGTGGTGGCGAGGATGCGGATCGCCATCAGATCGTAGATCTCGTCGAACTCCTTCTGCTGTTTGGTCATCTTGTTATAGATGCTGGTGAAGTGCTTGGACCTGCCCTGCACCTGCGCCGCGATCTTCGAGTCCGTCAATTTACTCTCGATGGTTTGGATCACGCTGGAGAGCAGTTTTTCGCGCTCGGCCCTTTTCATCGCGACCCTCTTCACCAGGTCGCTGTAAACCGTTGGCTCCAAGTAGCGGAGGCACAGGTCTTCCAGTTCGCTCTTGATCTTGGCCATTCCCAGCCGGTGGGCCAGGGGCGCGTAGATGTCGAGGGTTTCGCGGGCCATCTTTTGACGGCGGTCTTCCGGCAGGAAATCCAGAGTGCGCATGTTGTGGGTGCGGTCGGCCAGTTTGATGAGGATGACGCGGACATCCTTGGCCATGGCGATGAGCATCTTGCGGGTGCTCTCGGCCTGGCGCAGGTCGGAATCCTGGAACTGGCGGGTCGAGATCTTGGTGACGCCCTCGACCAGATTGGCGATCTCCTCGCCGAACTCCTCTTTCAACTCGTCGTAAGTGATCTTGGTGTCTTCGAGGATGTCATGAAGAAGCCCGGCGGCGATGGTGACCGAGTCCATATGAAGGTCGGCCAGGATGTCGGCCACTCCGACCAAGTGGGTCAAATAGGCGTCGCCCGACATGCGCTGTTGGCCCTCGTGGGCCTTCTTGGCGAACTCGTAGGCTTTTTGGATCAGGGGACGATTCAGTCCGGAATCGTTCGGGGATACACCAGTAGTGGAAGATTTCTCGATCAGCGCTTGGATGCCCATTGGTTGTGCCCTTCGCAGCCCTCGACCATAGCCGAGAACCGATTAACTAGTACTAATTTAGCACTATCTGACGGATGGGACAATCCTTCAAGAGCCTATGCCAGTCTTAGTTCCGGGAACCGGCAAGGGACTTTTAGAACGGCCTCCAATTTTTATCAATAACTCCCAAAACTACCAATCCCGCAAGCAGAGCAAAAACATGTTCAGCAATGTCGTCGCCGACCAATACCGCGTGTTCCACCGGAGTCAATTTATAGGGGTGGGTTCCATAGTTTTCAGCGAAAAAGGTGTTGAGGTCGTCGTAGTTGAACTCCGTGACCGCTTTGCCTTCCAAGTTCAGGATCGTATTGAATCTTTGTCGCTCGTATTTTTTGAAAACAACGCTGGGTTGATGGTTGTGTTCGATCTTTTTGTCTTTTTCAGATTCGGACGAGGATGTGTTCTTCACCGGGACGCCGGCGCATCCAATGTTCAGGAGAAAGATAAGGATCAGAACGGAATGGAATGTTTTCAAAAGTCCCTCGCATTCGGAAACGCAATAGCCTTTGAGCCGGACAAACCTCCTGTTTATCTAGGCTGAACACCCTGGCTATTCAAGTAAGCTTTTGCTTGGGAATTGGCGGGGTCCAGCTGAAGGGACCGTTGCCAGGCCGCGATTGCGTCGGCCTTGCGGTTCAAATTGATATAGCAAACTCCCAGATTCAAATAGGTCTGGGGATCGTTCGGCATGGCAGCGGCCAGAGACTCGAACAGCTTGGCGGATTCGTCGAACCGTTTCAGTTGGAAAAGACAAACCCCTTTGGTCCAGAGGGCCCCGGAATAATTGGGCGCCACGGCCAAAGCTTTCTCCGACAGTTCCAGTGCCTCGGCAACACGGCCTTGGCCCAACCTGAGATTTGCCATCGCCGACAAGGTCTCAATGGAGTTCGGGTTCAACCCCACGGACTTTTGAAAAGCCTCGAATGCGGGTTCCAGTTGTCCCGCTAATTGCAACGCCGCTCCTCGCCCGCTCCAGGCCTGCCAGTCCGAGGACGACAAGGCTATTAAACGCTCGCTATAGGAAACCGCCGGTTGAGCGTTATGCAAACCCGTTTCACCCCGGGTATTTCGCATCGCGATGGAGGCCGCGGTCCACCCAGTTCCTAAGACCAAGACCGCCACGATCGCCAAAGCCAAAATGGATTTCCGTCCGAAGGAAGGTTCTTCCGAACGAGTTGGCTTTATCTGTCTTAAGGCCAAAGGCGCCGCCAGTAAAAGTCCGAACAAAACGGAAGTCGGCGCGATCCTCAAGGGAAAGTTGCTCATGCTCTGGGCCAATAAGCCGACCAACCCCGCCAAAACCCCGATCAGGAGTTCCTTCTCTTCCTTGCGGGACTCGGGATTCTTGAAGAATTTGAAAACCGCCAGAACGAAAACTGCCAATAACAACAGAAACAAGAGCATCCCGATCATTCCGCCCTCGACCCAATATTGAAGGAGGTCATTGTGGATGTGCGTGGATTGAATGACCGGGTGCTGAAAGACTTCGGAGGGTAGATAAGGTTTTGCCTGGTAAGCCGCGTATTGAACACCGATCTGGCCGAGACCGATGCCCAGGCAAAAATGGTCTTTGATCATCTCATAAGCCACTTGGTAATTCTCGATGCGCTGTTGGACCGTGACTTGTTTGGATCCAAAAGCGCTAAACCCGCCGTGGCGATAAAGGTAGGCCGCGCCCCCCAGCACCAAAACGCCCAGGCAGACGAGGATATAACGGCGGTTGCGTTGGAATAATTCCCTGCCTACCGGAAGCACGAAGATCGCGAAGAGAAAAAGTGTCACGACCGCCAAGGCGATGAAGGAACCCTTCACGTGCGCCAGGAGCAGACCCACGAAAATAACCAGGGTCATCATCCTGAGCCAGACCCAGGCTGTTTGACCGCTTTGAACGGGCTGAGAACCTTTTACCATCCAGGGCAATTGCCCGTAGGTGCGCAGCGTCATCACGAAAGCGAGAGGCAGAAGCCCGATGAGGTGTCCGCCCAGATAGTCGGGATTGCCGAGGGTCGAGAAGGCCCTGGCCTCGAAATGCGCGCTCCAATCCGCCCGGTCCAACCCCATCACTTGAAAGAATCCGTAGAGCGACATGATGACACCGGCCAGCAAGGTCCAACGCAAAAGACGTTCATAGGAGAACCCACGGGAGCAGAAAAAAACGACCGCGATAAGGGTTCCGGCGATGAGATAGAGATGAA
>CAYXYA010000035.1:9556-11223 GCA_964469185.1 uncultured bacterium
GCATCCGCCACCATCCACAAACCGAACAAGAGGGTGATCTGAACGAGGGGTTGTTTGAAGACGCGCCGGTCTTCCATCAGGGCCAGGATGATGAAGTAGGCCGCAACAATAAGTCCGGCTATTTCCTTCGGTAGAGTGAATCCGTCCGCGGCGCGGTGGAAGAAAGCCAATGGCACCCAGAAAAAGAGGAGGGTGAGGAGGACTTGGTTGAATCGGTTGGTCAATTAATTCTCCTAGCCTAATTCAAATTAGAAATTTATTACTGTCGCAAATAAACTGTGGTTTTAGATTTTTTTCGAAACTTAGTTAGTCTTAATTTATTGTTTTCGACTTTAAAATCATAAAGAGTTGCTTCATACAGACCTGAAGGTTCTCCCCGTTTCGGAACATACTTGTTTCCCAGATCATCATAATTCGGTTCCATAAACCTCAAAAGATTTCCAACACAATAAATATCGATTTTTTTAAACTTCCCCTCATGATCAAATCGAAAATACGAACCTTGGCATCCATCAAAATCTAAATAATCTTTTGAAGTTTCTGCCAACCATTTTCCAGCTGGAATTTTTTCACTTTCATCATTTAAGCTATAAATAATTTTTATATCCCCAATATGGTCCTTCACATCCCAAGGTTTGTTGCATGGACCACAATCTGGGCAACTAACAAAAAGTTCAGAGTTGCTTTCCCAGTGAAAATTCAAATCACCATTATAATTAAGCGCGATATGACCAGCATTTAACAAAACCCACTTGCTAAGACTCCGGCCCACAAACAAAGCAGACCAACTATGACTATCCGCAACGGAAATGCCCCCGACTCTTCGTATAAGAAGGGCTTCTTGTTTTCCATCCGGAGATTTGGCCGCTTTGAAAACAAGGCCATCTTCACGGTCAAAATTAATAAAACACGCCCCAATTACACCAACCACCATCAACAAAAATATCGATCCAATAATCAATCCAGTAGCTATTCCAATTCTTTTAAAACTTATTTCGCCTAGCATAGATTTAACCCTTCACTAACAATCCGGTAGCTTTCTCAAATTCGGCCTTCTGCTTTTTCCAAAAATTCGAGAAGGGATAAAGTTCCAGCGCTCGCTTCAGACTATCCGCGGCGCCCTGCCAATTCTGGCTTTGAGCGTTCAAGACGAACAGGCTCGCCGGTTCGGAAAAGAACATCACGACATCGGCCGTCTCCTCTTTGGGCGCTTCCGCTAAGCCGGGCAACAGACCGTAAACCGCCTGCAGGCCGTCAGAATACACCATCCTCGTTCCCCGCTGAATGAACCCATCCAGCCTTTTCCATTCCTCGCCCGTCAGGTCGTAATGATGATAGTCCTTGGAGACCCGGATTCCCTCAAGCCCGTTGACCACCAAATAATCCACTCCCATTTCCCTCAATCGGTTGGCGATATCCTCGGGACCCTTGGCTTCTTTCGTGATCTTCGCCAGGGCCTGCTCGTCAAAGACCGTGTTGGTCAAAAAAGACCTCTCGTAATAAAGACCACGGGCGTCTCCCACGATCAATAGACGCTTGTCTTGCGGCACGTTGACGGAGATCCACTGGGCCATGCCGTAATAGGGAGTGATCTTTTTGGGATTGGATAGATACTGCGCCCGGGTTTGACGGCCCGACCAGATGCCCGCGCAATCATAATAGAAGTG
>CAYXYA010000036.1:0-10975 GCA_964469185.1 uncultured bacterium
GGCTTTTTTAGTAGGACCCATGGTGGCTGTTTTTGGAGGGATGTTTGGCGCCATGGTAACGCCGCTCAGTAATTTTACGATCCCCCTGGGAGCCCTATGCGGTTTAGGTTTGGGATGTTGGCTCGGATTTTACGGAGGCCGGAGCGTTGGAAGAAAAGGTTACGGAAGTGGAGGAGGGAGCGGTGGTTTTGGGGGCGCGGCCCTTTCCCTGGGTAGTTTCACGAGGAATTTTAGATGGGGCGGGGGTTTTTCGGGTGGGGCAGGGGCTACGGGTCATTGGTGAGGGTTTAAAAATATTTGGCCACCAAGAACAGGTATAATTTTTTAAAACAGGGGGTATGAAATGCAAGAACATTTGGATCGTTTTTTAGACGGGTTGAAAGAGCATTTGGGGGGTAATTTGGTTTCGGTCGTTCTTTACGGGAGCGCGGCAGGAGATAGTCACGACTCGAAAAAGTCCGATGTGAACGTGATGGTAGTTCTCAAAGAGGCGTCTTTGGATCCGCTTTCTTCGGCGGAGAAGATACTTCTTCAAGGGCAAAGGAAAGCGAACATCCGTCCCGTATTCTGGACAAAGGAAGAGCTCAAAAGCCTCTCAGATGTTTTTCCAGTCGAATTCTCCGGAATTCTGAAGAGCCACAAGGTCGTGTACGGTACCGACCCGCTAAAAGGCGTTCGCGTTAGCACCAAGAACATGCGACACCAGTTGGAATTTGAGTTGGCTTCCAAGCTATTACGTTTACGCTCGGCATGGGTGGAATTACGAGGAGACAGTTATGGCATGGAGTCCTTTTTGATCCAGTACGGAACTTCCTTTGGTCATCTGTTCAAACACGCTCAGAAGTTTTTGGGTAAAAAATTAAAGCCCGAACTTGCCCGGCCTTTCGATAAATGCCGCCAATTGAAGCGGAGAGAGATCAAACTCAAGCGTGACGACTTGGAAAAACTTTATCGGGACGTGCACAATTCGGCATCGGCCATCGTTAAACTTTTGTGAAGTCGGTGTTGCTTCGGCGGTGGCGGCGCGGGCGGGAGTTGTTGAAAACGGATTTCTATTCGTGAAGGAGTGATATGAGCTATGGGTTGGCAAGCTGAAACTGAAGTAATTCTACCTCGCGAATGGGTAGAACCTATTAGATATTTAGTCTTGTCATATTTCTCCATCATTGGAGTTCTACTCCTCCTTTCGGCCCTTGATGAGAGTTGTTTTCAATTAGCCCTCTTTCTATTTTTGGCTTTCTTCCTAACGATCGGTGTTATATCGCTCACCTATGGCTTATTCATGAGGGAGTGGCCGTGGGTATACGCTGGGTCATTGTTTTTCGTTCTTCCCTTAATCTTTAGTTTGGCGATCCTCAATTTTTTCTTCCAAATATTTATTTTTTCTCTTGGGGCCCTTGCGTTTTTTTCAACGTGGATCTACCTGGATGTTTCAATGTGGCGTACCCGGGGTGATCACAAACGTCCCGAGAGATGGAGCAGAGGAGGATGGGACGTGAGAAGTTGGAACCCTCCCCCTCTTGTAATGGATGATCACTTGAGTGGATTCGGGGGCGGGGGTGGGTCCGGAGGGTTCGGAGGTTTTAGCGGAGGCTCTTCGGGTGGGAGTCGCGCAGGCGGGAGTTGGTAAAAGAAGAATAGATTTTAAGTTATCAATTTAAATGAAGGGATAAATCCTTGATTCGTGGAAGATGCTTTCTCTTCTTCATCTTGTTTTCTTTTTTTCTTTCCGCCATTTGCGGGGCTATGCCCTCCAAGCCTGTTGGATATGTCAGCGATTTCGCCAAGGTGCTGGATGCAAATACTCAATCCCAGCTCAACTTCATTTGCTCCGAAGTGGAGAAAAAGACAACAGATGAAATGGCTATTGTGACGGTGGATTCCCTAGAAGGGACGACCGTGGAGGATTACGCTAACCAGTTGTTCAAAAAGTGGGGCATTGGAAAAAAGAAGAAAGATAACGGCGTCCTGATCCTGATTTGTCCCAAGGAACGAAAGATGAGGATCGAGGTGGGGTATGGTTTGGAAGGCACCCTGCCGGACGGTCTCGCGGGTGAAATCATACGGGAAAATTTTAAGCCAGCTTTCAAGAATGGTGACTACGCGTGGGGAGTCTTAAGAGGGGTACAGCGGATCGGCGGCATTCTTATGGGGGAACCCGTTAAGGCCGAAAGTCACGCTGACTTATGGGATTTTCAAGACATGGGTTCCGTTATTCTGTTCTTCATTCTTGGTTGTTTATTCTTCCTCCTAGGTACTTTTGTTAAAAGGGGGAATTTTTTATTTATTCTTGTTGCATGCCCTTTTTTCGACAAATGTGAAACTTCTTTACCTTCACCCTTTGGGGTAATCACTTATATGGGGCTGGCAATAATTTTTGTTATTTTTCCAATTTGTGTTATACACGGACTTTTTAAAAAACAAAATTTGTCGAAGCCTGGAAATCCTGAAACTGACTGGTCTTTCATGGATTTTCATAGTGATTTTGGGGGCGGTGGCGGATCCGGAGGGTTTGGCGGAGGCGCTTCGGGTGGTGGCGGTGCGAGTGGCGGTTGGTGAAGTTTGAGATCGATTTGAATGTTTTAGAAATGGTTTCTGGAGCTGTCCATGTTCGACTTATTGTGGCCTAACATCCCTCAAGAGAAAAAATGGACGAGGATCATTTTTATTTTGATCGTGAGCGTTATAGGGATCGGTCTTTTTAATTTACTTTCCTTTTTGGTTTCCATGCGTTCTGGAGAAATGAGTGACTTTCTAGTTCATTCCGCGGACGATTTTATCGATTTCGCCTTCAATTTGCCGTTCGTGATCGGCAGCTATTATTTTTTTGGTGCTAGTATTAAGAGAAGGAACATTTTTGGCATCATTTTCGCGCTCGGGTTTCTTTTGCTGTCTCTTTCACACGCGCAGTATGGGTTTGGATCGAATGGGCTGGACTATTTATTCAATGTTTTGGCGCTTTTGTTTTTCAACATGGGTCTCAACACCCACACCCGTTTGGGAGATAAACGCGAAGTCATATTCGATGGTTTAAAGCAAGGCTTTGTAGCTCATTTCTTGACCAGTATCGCCGGCGCTACCCAGGGCTGCCTCCTGAGCGGCGTTCTATTCCACTTTATTCCTGACTTGATTCCTCCGTCGGTCATTGCTTGGGTCAGCTTCTTCATTAGCTTTCTCGCGGGTGTGGTCTTTAGCCATTTGGGGGGGCGTCTGTTGGAAAACCTGGTGACTGAAAAAGTTGCCGGTTCGATCGGTGGATTCATCGGAGGTTTGATAAGCGGTTTAACGGGCTTGATGATCGGTGGAATTATGGGTGGCATCGCTGGATTATTTCTCGTCGCATTTCCTTGGATGTTCCTTTTTCACGGTAGTACGACTGGAATGCACATGGTTTCTTATCTTTTGGTGCCAATAGGCGCGATATGGGGTTTTAAGATGGCTGTTTCCCTGGGTATCGGTCCTGGTAGACGGATAGGGAAAACGGGTTACGGGAGCGGCGACGCCAAGGTTTACGGCGGAATATTTTTAGGGGGTTTTAAAGGCGGCGGATCCGGGAGCTTCGGGGGCGGGGCTTCGGGAGGGGCCGGTTCGAGTGGAAGCTGGTAACGCGGGCTTTCTTGGAAGGAGTTAGTTTATGAATTGGGTTGTTTTTTTGGTTATTTGGGTGAGTTTTTCTTGTTTGCGTTTGGTTGGCCGTTTGTGGCTTTTGGTTTTTATCATTTGGCGGCTGGTATTAAGCTGAAGAGTATTGGTCGGATCCTATGTGCGTTTTGTTTTGGTTCCATTTTCTTATTTTCATTTTTCTGGGTATCTTTTTCTTACCAATGATTTTGAGTGGGGTTTGAAAGATTACTTTTACAATGTTGATGCTGTTTTGTTCTTCAATATAGGTCTCAATGCCAATTATCGATTTAAGGGATTGGATTTCACTTTTGACGGTTTAAAACAAGGCTTTGTGGCGCATTTTTTGACAAGCTTGACGGGTGCGATCATAGGCAGTTTCCTGATCGGCGTTCTAATCCATCTTCTTTCCTCTTCATCCACCTTCGTTGTTTTGATCAGCCTTCTCATCGGTTTTCTGGTGGGTGTAGCCATCAGTCGTTTTCTGGAACACCAATTGGAGAAACTAATGACTCCAAAGGTGGCCGGTTGGATAGGCGGAATTGTCGGTGGCTTGTTGTATGGTTTAACTGATTCAATGCTAGCGGGAATCTTCGGTCTTTTTTGGATGATGTGTTTTTCGGGGGCGCTCTCTGGTTTTTTTGATCTTCATGAAACGTCCCTGGGTTATTTGATTTTGTCTTTGCCGCTACTGGGTGGGGTATTGGGTTTTTTGTTTGGTTTTTCCTCAGGTTTTAGCAGTGGTAGATCCATGGCCATAAAGGGACATGGAAAGGGCGAGGCCAGGATTCATGGGGGATTTCTGCTGGGTGGGTTTAAAGGCGGGGGTCTTTTTGGCGAATTCGGGGGCGGAGCTTCGGGTGGCGGTGGCGCGATCGGTGGATGGTAAAACTAATATTATTTTTAAGTTTTGAGTAAAGGGTAAAATCTTGACCCGTAAAAAACCAGATTTTTACTTCATCTTTTCCACTCTTTTTTTGCTTCTTGTTCTGGTACCCGCTTGGCTTGTCCCGAAAACTATTTTGGGGCCGGCTACTTTGTGTTTAAAGTTTATCCTGACTTTCGTGATACCTGGTTTCTACTGGGCCGGAAAGGGTTTCGAGCGAAAGACCATCCTTACGATGTTTTTTGGAATTTTGTGGGGAGGCGTCTTTCCCTTGTGGATGGCTTATGCCGATCAAAACTTGGGGTTCTTTTCCCTTTTGTTCATTCCGGCGGCGGTTATTAGCTTCCATTCGGGTCGGAAATCCGAGAAGGAAAAAGCAGACCCCGTTGACTTAAAGTTACCGTCGATACCCCCGGGCCGACCTGGGTTTGTGGAGGCTCTTCAAAAGATCAAGCCCAAGGACCTCGATAAAAAGGGCACTGCTCCGTCACACCATCCAAATCCCAAAGCCGATTGGTCCCTTAAGGGCGAAAAGGATTCCTATTGGAACACCGGCGGCCTGGGGGAAACGGTTGGTCTAACGGGAAGAGTTTTGGCGATTTTTGTGTTCCCTGTTTTAGGATTTTTATTTGGTTTGGTGGTTTCGTTTATTTTTGCTTTGGGTGTCAATAGCGATTCATTCGCGGCTGTGATCATGACAGGGTCTTTTGGCGGGGGAATAACGGGATTCATCATTGGAGTCGTGAGGCTTTATTTTTTTTAAAAGAAGCGTCAAAAAATGGCACACTTTCTGGGTGGAGTTACCATTGCGGGAGGTTTCTCGGGCGGCGGACACTTTGAGGGTTTTGGAGGTGGCTTTTCGGGTGGCGCGGGTGCCGGAGGCAGATGGTAGGAGGATCTATGGAAAAAGTTAGCAAGTTGTTGGTGTCTTTTATTGCCGTGTATCTTGCGGTCTACTCAGTGGCATTGATCTCAGCGGCGAGGAATGAATGGTTTGGAGTTTCCGACTTTCGACCACTTGCTTTTTGGACGATTCCGCTGGCTCTGGCGGTCGGTTTTTTAAATCTTATCCTTTTCGGTGTTTATACAAGACAGACATCGACCCGGAAATACCTTTTGGCTATTGGAGTTGGGGTTGGTTTAGGTATTGAGTGTGTGTTTTTCACGGTTTTATGTCTGGGGCCCTGGATGGGAGCGTTCAGTGTTCCGGTGCTCCCGTGCTGGCTCTTGGGCGGGGTGGCGGGATCGCTTTCCATCGCTTTATGGGATGAAAGATGGAAAAGCTGGTTTCTTCAAATAGGTTTGGTACTCATTGTCGGATCAGGGATTGTTCTAGTGATCCTTCCGGCTATAGCGGCCAAAATCACCCACAGCCAAACCTTACAGTTGAGTGTTCTGAAATGGACCGCCCCGGAGACGCCATTGAAGATCGGGAATATCGCCGCATGGGATATCCGCCCCGCCGGGGTCGAGATGCTGAAGCGGAATGGTATAAAGGGAACGCTGGCTCAATGGGATAATCTCGGGAATTTTTCGCCTAATAGGGATCCGGACGCCCAAATGGTCGTTTTATTACAAAACAGGCCTACCGAAATGGTGTTGTTGGAGGAGCCGGACCATTGCTTGATCATCTACCTTCAGGAGGGTAAGACTTGGCGGAAGATCCCGGCGGACGCTCCCATGTTGAAAAGTAAAATTTCCCTGATCCCGAGTGAAACGGACCCTTTGAACCAGACGGATTGCTGGATGGATATCTCGGGCGGCGGGAGGCAGGGGAGCGTTCTTTATGAACCGAACGATGATTTTGATAAAGATCACGCGATCGTTTCTCCGTTTTTAAAACGAGGAAAATAGAAATGGAACCTGAAAATAACCAGGCTGAAAAAAATGTGCCGGAATCTGTCCTAAGTGCGGTTCGGAAGATTTTAACCATATTTGCGGGCAATGTGGCCATGATCGCCCAAGTTATCTCAAACGTAGAATGAAAATATTGTTTTGGATATTCTTCGTTTTTAACTTAGTTTTTTTGGTTGCGACCCTGAAATTTTATAGGGACGCCGCGGAGGGCGGTGATAAGCAGGCGGAAAAGAAGAAGGATGTGCTATTGACAAAATCGGCAGCGAATGGCTCGGGTGAAGATTCCTTTCTTTGTGATGATGGCATTTCTCACCCGGGGTCTCTTAGGAACGTTCAAGACTGCAGGAAAGTTTGGGGTAAAGAAACATCGAGTTCTAACGTAGCCGATAGTGTGGTCTATTCATGGACTGGGATTTTACTCCAAACCTCAAAGAAGACTGGGCAAGTTAAGAATATTGTGATTAGTGATTCGGTAGTGAACAAAAAAGTGATACCGGGAGTGGAAATAGGAATGACTGTCGAGGATTTTAAAAAGGAACATCCTGGATTGAGGGCTCCGCGCGAAACAAGTAAGCGTGTGGTTTTTAACGGCGAGGAGACTACCTGCATCACCAGTTATCAGTTCTCAAAAGCGACTCAGCGGCTTATGGCCATAACGCTTTATGCTGTTGAATAGGTGGGTTTCTTGAGGATTTGTTTATTTAGATCCGGTGAGTTTTTTGATGTAAAGACTGCTGACTTCGGCGAGTTTCTTGCGGACATTCTCCGAAGCTGGGGCCGTCTCCAAAATCTGTTGGCAAATTTCAATAGCCGCTTTCAAATAACCTTGTTGGACACAAACGTCCACGAGGGCCATAGGGTCCCCGGAAGTTGATCCGGTGGACTGTGCCGAGGGAGCATCGACGTCTCCCCAAACGTCCGATAATTTCAAAAAGATGGGGTCGTCCATTTTTGGCACCGCGGACGTATCGACCACGGGGTCTTTTTGGTTGAGCCTCGCTAAGGCTTTTTCGATGATGTGGGCGTTAGCGGGACTCAGAACGAGAGCCCTTTCTAAGCATTGGATGGCTTCTGGAAGGTGTTTTTTTCTCTCTAAGAGGATTGCGTAATGGTAAAGAGCTTCGGAAGTGCCCGTGGGATCACCCAACGTCTGGAGCGCGTCGATTAATTTAACGTGAGTGGAAACATTATCTGGCTCTAATAGGAGCATTAGCTTCCCGAATTTGGCGACCCGCTCGGCATTGTTGCCGGTTACAGCTTTTTCCAGAAGGGCTTTCATATTGGGAATGGCTTTGTCGATATCTTTGATCCGGATACAAAACTCGATCCAGGCTTCCTGGACTTCGGGGTTCTCATTGTCGATCGCCAAGGCTTTTTGAAAAGTTGCGATGGCTTTTTCTACCCGGCCCAACATATCCAGAGATTTTCCCAATTGGATCAACGCGCCTAAGTGATTGACCTTGAACCGAAGCAAGGTTTCGAATTCGACGACCGCTTCCTCGAATTTCCCACGTTTAAAATAGATTGACCCGGAAATATAGCGGGCTTCGACGCTTTTTAATTCGATAGCTTTTTGAGCCATATCGAAGGCTTCATCGAAATTAGCTTTGGCGTAAGCTTCCTCGGCCAAGTTCAAATATTCTTTCTTCGCCTCGCTTTGGGATCCCTGCTTGAGATGGACCTGGGCCATGTGCAAACGAACGGCCGGGTTGTGGGGGTCGATATCCGTGATCTTGGTGAACATGTCACGGGCTTTGTCGAGCATGTTGTTCTTGAAGAAAGCATCTCCGAGGGTTTGATAAGTTTGTATCGACACGGGCATTCGATCGATCTTGTCGTTGAGAGCCGCCAAGAAGGAACGGGCCATAGGGTCTTCCGCGCGGAATTTCAGGATCTTACCGAGCAGCTCGATAGCTGGTTCGAGTTCCCCTTCATTTATCGCCGCGTTGATCTTGATATAGCCGTTGGCGTATTGGATCTGCGCCTGCGCTTCGGCTGGAAGCCCAGATGGATCCAACTCGGTTATTTTTTTATAGGCCGCAAGGGCGTCTTCGATCTGGTTGTTACCCGCAAATACCAAAGCGGCTTTGCTATAGGAACTATAGGTTTGTTGGATTGAGTTGTTTTTTTCTTCATTAACCGAGTTAGTCATAAGACCTTTTTTGATCAGGTGTTATCCCGACGACCTTTTCGTGATGGAAGGTTCATATATTAGCCTCCGGAGACGTGATTTGGGAGTTCTTTGAGGGCCAATCTGACTAGCAATGACTGGTGTTTTTTGTTTTTTGGCTTTTTTGTTGGGGTTGATCGATCAAAATTTTGACTGAAATCTTGATTTATTTTTGTTCGTAAAGCAGGGGATTGATCTTTTGCGAGCATTCTTCAGCGATCTTGATCTTTCCGATTTTCTTCAGACCTCTGAGTTCCCGAAACCTTGGAACCACTAGATCCTTCATGGCCGCGGGAGAAAGTGGATTGATATAGATCTTTGTCCCGCCCTCGAACCCCGCCTGATTCACTGTTCTCCATTTGATCAAAATATGCCATGGCATGATCTGGACCGCGTCTCGGGGAGAGTAATACCATTCCTCATTGCAGGGTGTCTGGTTGCCCGTTGCGGCATGGCAGGCGTGAACGAGGTCGGAAACGCCATTCAACTCCTCCTCCGTATGCTCATCGGGACGGACGTGAAGACTTTTGGAGTAAACGGCGAGGGTGGGGTAACGGTGGCCGAGCTCCGAGACGGCGATAGCATGATCGTTTTCAGCGACAACCAAATTTTGTTTCAGTGAGAAATTGATGATCGAGTCGTTATAAATATTGGGTTCTTCACGGACAACATCGAGCTCAGCTTGGATGGAAGTGCCCCATTCATCGAGCCCCACCAATTGTTTATGCAGGTGATCGAGCGAGGCGCCGGCGGGTTGAAGCCAATTTTGAAAGATGATCACGTGGCGGACATAGTGATTGTTGGCCTGGATATCGAGCATGGCCTCGATAGTGAACCGAAGGTACTGATAATGCTCGGAAGGGGTCAAATCACCGGAGGAAACCAGATCGTTATCCCACTCGGCGTCGGGTTTGAAGTGACGGCCAGCGATGATAAGCTCGTGAGCGCCGCCAAAGAAGGCGTCAGTCATTTTGAGTTTGTCTTCCGGGGCCATTTTTAAAATTTCGGCCTCTGTTTTGCCTGAGAGTTTGAGCTTAGTGTGAACGATGTTCAGCACATGTTCTAATCCATGGGCGTGGGCCAGGTAAACCCTGCGCCATTCGAGCTGTGCCTTGGAAAATTGGAAGCCGTGGTTCTTGATCCAGTAATCGCTGGTAACAATCTCAAAGAGGTTGGAAACCCGGCGAAAATGGGCGTAGGAAGACTCCAACTTGTCGGGAGTGATTTCATCAACCTTCTCATAGCTGCCGTTGGCGGCTTGAACCAGCCTTGATTTTTCAGGCGGGGTTTTGAAATAGTTGACCTGGCAGAAGTCGCAGTAATTTTCCTTGGGAACTTGCTGGAAAGCTTTGGGCGGTTTGACGGGTCGGCTGTTGGGCCGGTAGGCACGGTCAGGAACAGTCCAGACTTCGGTGCCGGTGAGTGGGTTGATGTGTTTGAGGGTTCCATCCGGCATGGTGAGATAAGGATTTTGAAATTTTGGCATGTATGTCTTTGTGCGTGTGAATTCAACCGACGATTTGAGTATGATAGGCGATGATGTTTTCGGGAACGACAACAATTTTGGGTCTTAAATGACCGAAAGGGATCGAATTGGCCGACCTACTGACCATTGAAAAGTTAAGAGTTTCCCTTCGTGATCCCTCCGGTGCGCGAACAGGATGGGTGTTAAAAGGGATTGACCTGCGCGTGGCCGAAGGCGAACGGGTAGCCCTGGTGGGCGAGTCGGGTTGCGGCAAAAGCGTGACGGCCCTTTCGATTTTGCGCCTTTTACCCCAGCCACCAATGGAGATTGCGGAGGGGGAAATTTCCTTCAGGGGTCGTGATATGAAAGGTTTGACCGATGCCCAGTGGCGCCAGGTGCGGGGCAAGGAGATCGGTATTGTCTTTCAGGAACCTCTGACATCCCTGAACCCGGTGCTTTTGGTGGGGGATCAAATTGAGGAAACCCTTCTGCTGCACTCCCATCTTTCTAAAGAAGCGGCGAGCAAAAAGACACTGGATTTACTTCGCGAGGTGGGACTGGCAGAACCGGAGCGAATTGTACGGCAGTATCCGCACCAATTATCGGGTGGGATGTGCCAGAGGGTAATGATCGCAATGGCAATGGCCTGCGGGCCGTCGCTTTTGATCGCAGATGAGCCCACGACCGCGTTGGATGTGACCGTCCAGGCTCAGATATTGGAGCTTCTTTTTCAAATGACCCGCCAGCATGGGTTGGCTGTTTTGTTCATCACCCATGACCTTCGTATTGTGCGGGGGCACGCGGATCGTGTAATGATCCTTTATGCGGGGGAGGTAGTGGAGGAGGGGCCGCCTGCGGAAATTTTCGAGCACCCACAACATCCCTATACGGAGGGCCTCTTGGCTTCTATGCCGGAGTTTTCACAACGGGGCAAACCTCTTCAAAATATTGTTGGCATGGTGCCGTCGCCCTTTGA
>CAYXYA010000037.1:0-10969 GCA_964469185.1 uncultured bacterium
GATTTTAGCCCATTTAAGTCCAGAGCACGCCGCCACCATTTTAGGCGCGTTACCTGGTGATGTTCAGGTCGATGTGGCGACACGTATCGCTATCTTGGATCGGGCCGCACCGGATGTGGTTATGGAAATTGAACGGGTTTTGGAACGACGCATTTCTTCTATCTTTACTCAAGAGTTTACGGCGGCTGGCGGTGTCCGTTCCTTGGCCGAGGTTCTCAATCGCACGGACAGGTCGACTGAAAAAGCAATTATGGAAAAATTGGAAGAATCCAATCCAACTTTAGCCGAAGAAGTCAAGCGGCTCATGTTCGTCTTTGATGACTTGGTGGCGCTTGACAACAGAACCATCCAGCAAATTTTACGTGAGGTTGACGCTAAAGATCTGGCTTTGGCTTTGAAGGGCGCGAAAGAAGAAGTGAAGGAACACTTGCTCAAGAATATGTCGAGTCGCGCGAAGGCGATGATCGTGGAAGATATGGATGTTATGGGACCTGTTCGGTTGAAACACGCGGAGGAAGCACAACAAAAAATCATCAACGTGGTTCGACAGTTGGAGGAAATGGGTGAAATAGTTGTGGCTCGAGGCGGCGAAGAAGAGTCGATGATTTAAATTGTTGGCGAAGATTTTGTTCGAAATTTTTTCGAGGTGAATTAATCGATGGGTCATGACGTTCTTTCGAAGGGGGGTTATCAGTATATTGACAAGGGGTTTTTGGTTGATAACGGCCCCTGGCAAGAAGAGATTAAAAAACGGATCGAACGGCAAGCGGTTGTAAAAAGTGATGAATCATGGCCTACGCTGGGAGTGAATGAGTTTCAACCGGTTTATTTGCCGGAAAATCCAGAAGCGGAAGGTGTGTTTAAAACGCCGTCATCCGCTGACCTTTTGGCTAGTGTCCTTGCGGACGAGGAAGAGGAAGGCAAAAGTATTAAGAAGAATGCTTATGAGATGGTGGAGAAGGCGCGGTTGGAAACAGAAGAAATACTGAGGAACGCTAGGGAAGAAGCCGAAAAAGAGGCGATTGGCATTAAAGGGATTGCTGCTGAGCAAGGGCGCCAAGATGGTTTCGAAAAGGGCAAAGAAGAGGGCTTGGCACAGGGATTGGCGGAGGGGAAAAATAGTTATGTTGATTTAGTGAAGAGTTTAAATGCTGTTTTGGGGAGCTTAGCCGAGGAAAGAAAAAAAATAATAGCTGATTTTCAACCGCTCTTGGTTGAGCTGGTCGGCGAGTCGTTAAAACGTTGTCTAAAAAAAGAATCTGAAAATGGGTTGATGGTAGTTGAATTTGTAAATGAAGTTTTGCGGAAAGCGCAAGATCGGGTTGATTTAAAACTTCATTTAAATCCAGCCGATGTCGCGGAAATAGAGAGCCGGAAAGAAGAACTTCAATTGTCCGTGGGAACTGGTGGGTTGACAATTGTTCCAGACGCTCGAATTGAGCGCGGAGGTTGTTTGCTTGAGACGGAAGCGGGTTCAGTTGATGCTAGGCTTTCAACGATCGTGGGCCAGATGCAAGAATCTTTGACTTCGGAATTGAAGAAATAGTTCGGCTTAGAGGGGGAAAATGAATCCGTTATTGAATGATGTTCTTCCTCCGATGGATAACTTGAAAAGAAGTTTGACGGAAGTGGACTTAGGCCGTGTAAATGGCAAGGTGGAGCAAATTGTAGGACTGGTGATTGAATCATCAGGACCGTCTGCTTCCGTGGGCGAGGCTTGTTGGATCACGGCGGCTGATGGCAAGGGGCAGCCGTTATTGGCGGAAGTCGTTGGGTTTAGACAAAATCATGTTCTGCTGATGCCTTTGGGTGAAATGCGGGGATTGGGTCCAGGTAGTGAGGTTGTTAAAACGGGAGAGTCGTTTAAGATCCCGGTTGGGGAAGGACTATTGGGCAGAGTGATTGATGCGATGGGCGTTCCGTTGGATGGAAAAGGCCCATTGAAATCGATGGAGGGGCGATACCCGATTCATAGGGAACCTCCGCCCGCGATGGAGAGACGCCGGATTGCTTTGCCGGTGGCAACGGGGGTACGGGCAATCGATTCGCTTTTGACATTGGGAGAGGGTCAAAGGCTTGGAATTTTTGCTGGTTCTGGTGTCGGTAAAAGTACGTTGCTGGGGATGGTCGCGCGGAACACGGAAGCAGATGTCAATGTGATCGCTTTAGTGGGTGAGCGCGGACGTGAAGTCCGAGATTTTTTGGAAAGGGATTTAGGCAAAAAAGGTCTTGCTCGTAGTGTGGTCATCGTGGCTACGTCCGATCAACCTTCGCTTGTTCGGATTCAGGCGGCTTTAGTGGCTACGGCCATTGCGGAGTATTTTTGCGACAAGGGTAAACGGGTAATGCTCATGATGGACTCCATCACCCGTTTTGCCATGGCGCAAAGAGAAGTGGGGCTGGCGATTGGTGAGCCTCCAACGACAAAAGGGTATACCCCTTCTGTTTTTGCTCTTTTACCAAAGCTTTTAGAAAGGGCTGGGACGACGGCGCACCAGGGGAGCATTACTGGTATTTATACGATTTTAGTAGAAGCGGATGACATGAATGAGCCGGTGGCCGATTCATGCAGGGCGATTTTGGACGGTCACGTAGTTTTGTCGAGAGAGTTGGCGGCGCAGAATCACTATCCCGCCATTGATGTTTTAAATAGTGTTTCCCGTGTTATGCGGGATGTGGTAAAGCCGGAACAATTACAGGCGGCTGGAAATATACGCTCGGTGTTGGCGACGTATAAAAGTGTTGAGGATTTGATCTCGATTGGGGCTTATGTAAATGGTAGCAACCCAAAAGTTGATCAGGCGCTGAAGCGATTGGAAGCTGTACAGAATTTTTTGAAACAAACGCCTGAGGAGTCGGCTCCTTTGGCCGATACGCTTCAAAAAATGAATGGTTTTTTGAGTTAGAGGGGTTATGGCGAAGAGGTTTCAATTTCGTTTAGAGCAAGTTTTGAGTTTGCGTAAACAGGTCGAAGACGTCAGGATTCGAGAATTGGCGCAGGCCAAGAACCGGCTTTTGGAAATTGAACAGGCTTTGAAAGTGCATGCTGAAACCGAATTGGAATTTTTGGAAACGTATAGCGAGATGGAAAAAGCCGGATCGTTTAATGCGGATCAAGTCATGGTTTACTGCGACTATAAAGAGTGGCTACGAAGGAAAGAAAAAGAGTACCGAGGTCGTGAGAAGGAATGGATAAAGGAAGTTGAACGTCGTCGGCAGGAAGCTGTCAGGGCTTCCAGGCAACGACAGCTTTTGGACAACTTCAAGGAGAGGCAGAAAAGTAAACACGAGAAAGATATTTCTAGTGAAGAGCAAAAGTTTTTAGATGAGATTTCGTCGATTGCGTTTGTTAGACGGGAACGGGCTAAAAAAGCGACAGCGGTTAGTTAATCGAAGTGCGTTTAATGGATGGAATTTTGATAACAATGTCTTCGCGCTGGTTTTAAAAGCGTGGAGGAAATTCGGGAGGTGATATTGTGGATATTGCAACAGTAGTTGGTTTGGCGATGGGTATCTTTGGGGTTTTGGGAGGATCCATGATAGATGGTGTTCCTCTCAGTCATCTTTTACAATTTCCGGCGTTCCTCATTATCGCCTTTGGAAGCGGTGGGGCGACCATGATGAGCTTTCCATTTGATACCGCGAAAGAAGTTATTCCGGTGTTGAAAAAAGCTTTTAAACGCCAGGAATTGGAACCGGGAGCGATCGTGACTCAGTTGGTGGGATTTGCTACGAAGGCCCGGCGCGAAGGTTTGTTGGGTTTGGAAAGCGAATCGGATTCTATCAATGACCCATTCTTGAAAAAAGGATTACAACTAGTGGTAGACGGAACTGATATCGAAATGATCCGCAACATCATGGAAACGGATATCGCGTTTCTGGAATCCCGCCACAAGATTGGAGAAACGATATTTGGTACCTTTGGTGGGTTTTCGCCTACTTTAGGAATTATCGGTACGGTTGTGGGACTGGTTCACGCTTTGGGTGCGTTCGGTGAGGGTGGTGCTGATGCCGCTGCGTTGGTCGGAGCCATTGCTACGGCCTTTATCGCGACTCTTTATGGTATTTCTTTTGCTAATCTTTTTTTCCTTCCGATTTCGTTCAAGCTGAAACAAAACAGTCAACAAGAAGTTCTTTTGCGTGAGGTTATGTTGGAAGGTATCTTGGCGATTTCAGCCGGAGACAATCCTCGCATCGTTGAGGAAAAGTTAAAGGCGTTCTTGCCGCCTAAAGTTAAATTGATGATGGAAGCTCAAAAGGCAGCCGGTACAGAGGCTAAGGAATAAAATAAATTTCGCATACGGCAAATGAAGGGAATATGAAGAATGCCAAAACGTAAAAAAGGTGGCGGTGAGGGCGCGGTGGAAATGGAATCCGCCGGTGGTATGCGTTGGCTTTTGACTTATGCCGACTTGATCACGCTTTTGCTGGCGCTTTTTATTATTCTTTTCGCAACGGCTTCTTCCAGTACCGCTAAAGTGCAAGAAATTATGGCGACTTTTCGTGCGGTTTTTGGTCCGATTCCGGGAAACCCAGCTGTTTTGCAGTCGCAAAACGCTAGCGCAGGAGCACATTATAAAATTCTTGCGGGTCAGCCAGAAGAAGGCGGGCCTGGTGGAAATAAAAGCCCCACACCAGTTACTGGAACAGGGGGTGCAATAGAAAAAAAATTTCGTGAAATATTACGTCCGCAATTAGGAACTAATAAGGTTAGTATTCGAAAAGAAGCGCGCGGGTTAGTGATTAGCCTTTTAACGGATAAAGTTCTTTTTGATTTAGGTAGTACGCGTTTGAAACCGGAAATAAAAGGTATTTTGAGTGATATCGCGGGAGTTCTGAAACAGCATCCGGATAAGCAAATATCTGTTGAAGGTCACACGGATGACTTGACGATTCAAACGGGTAAAATTCCCGGTAACTGGGAGCTTTCGGCTTTGCGGGCGACGGCCGTGGTAAAGTATTTTGCTGTGGAAAAAGGAATGGATCCCAGCCGTTTATCTGCGGCTGGTTATGCGGAGTATCAGCCTTTGGTACCCAATATTAGTGAAGCGAATCGGCGAATAAATCGTCGGGTCGACATAGTCATCATGAAGTTGGATTAATTATTCAGGAGGGGTGAAATGGCGGAACAGGGAGACAAGTCGAAGGGTTTATTAAACCTTTTGCTCATTTTGAGCTTGGTTAGTGTTTTGGGTATCATCGTACTTGGGGCGGGGGTTTATATGATATGGGCTTCCAAGGCCGAACCCAAAGAAGCGAAAGTGATCGAGCAAAAGCCCGAACCCGGAAAAATATACGATTTAGGGACTTTTATCGTCAACTTGGCGGACGAAGAAGCTTCGCGTTATGTCCGCGCTCAAGTTGAATTAGAGTACAGTCAAGTCAATCTTGAGCTCGACCGGGAGATTAAAGAACGAGACGCCCAGATTAAAGATTTGATCAACACACTTTTGAACGACCGGAGATCGGCCGAACTTTCAACTTCAGAAGGCAAAGAGCGGTTTCGCAGGGAGTTGCAACTGAAAATTAACCAAGCCCTAAAATATGGTGCTGTCACGAATGTTTATTTAACCTCGTTCGCGATTCAATAATTTTGAATCGGTTTTTGAAAAAGGAAAGGAGAGACAAAAATGGATGACTTGCTATCCGATGGTGAGGTAAGTGCTCTACTTTCCGAATTAGACATGGGTGATATGGGTGATGTGGGAGCGGCTGCTCCTGTTGAGGGGGCCGTTTCTAAGGTCGCCGCTGCTTCTGAATTGGGAATGACCGTGGACGAAAAGGGCCGCAAGATTAAAAATTATGACTTTAATCGGCCCAATCGTTTTTCTAAAGATCACATGCGCACGCTCGAAATGTTACATGAAATATTCTCGCGTGGATTTACAGCGTCGGTGGCGGCTTATTTACGAACTGTGGCCGAGATTAAAGTCGTGTCAGTTAACCAATTACCGTTTCGCGAATATACGATGTCGCTTCCGAGGCCTGATTGTATATTTGTTTTGAAAATGGAACCTTTGGACGGTTCTTTTCTTCTTGAAATAAATCCGGAACTTGTTTTGACACTCATTGATCGTATTTTGGGCGGCCCAGGTAAAGCTCCCATGGCATCTCGAGAACTTACTTTGATTGAGCAATCGATCATCGAGAAGATAATTAACCGTGGATTAGAAACACTTCAAGAAGCGTGGCTGAAAGTTGGACATTTTCAACCCAAGCTGACCGGTTATGAAACGACCGCGCAATTCGTTCAGATTGTGGCGCCTAGCGAAATTGCCGCGGTCATTGAATTTGAAGTCAAAATAAATGAAGTTGCTGGAAAAATGTCGATGTGTATCCCTTACGTTGTTTTGGAACCGATTATTGGCGATTTGTCAGCTCAAAAGTGGTTTACGGTTGGGAAAAAAGAATCCACCGCCGCGACAGTCGAAAGTTTAACAAAGGTGATGAAAGAAACTTTGGTTCCTTTCGTTGCGCGAGTAGGTCAATCGCAAATCACAGTTCATGATCTATTGAAATTGAGTGTTGGCGATGTGGTGCGTCTTAATATGAGTCCGAATGCGGAAATCGAGATTTTAATTGAGGGCTTGGTTAAGTTGATGGGGCGGCCCGGCGTTTCGTCTAAAAAGAAGGCGATTCAAATTACACGGGTTGTTTCAAAAGAAGTTTAAGGAGCCTTGAGGGGTAATATGTCCGATAAGGTAAAACTGAAAAAGTTTGGTGAATTAGTTGCAGCTGGTTTATCTGAAACGATTAACTCTTTGCTGGGAAGAGAAGTTCATGTTGGTTTTTCTCAGGTGGGCGATTTTAAAGTTGATGATTTAGTATTGTCGTTGGGTAGTTCTTGTTTTTGCTCCGTGCTGAAAGGGGTCGGTGGCGTTGACGGTCCTGCTTTTTTGCTGATTAAGGAGAAAGATGCTTCGATATTGTCCGATATTTTGATCGGACAGGATGGAGCCAATGTGCCCGATAAGATGACAGAATTGCATCTTTCGGCTTTTGGCGAAGTGATCCATCAGATCATTGAGGTTTTCAACAAGGAAGTTAAACAGGTGGTGAGTCCGAAAGCGCTTTGGGCTTTGGACAAAACTGAAGTCAGACAATCGGTGGAAGCCGGCAATGAGTTATCTCAACTAGCTGGACCATTGATAGTATTTTCGTTTGGTTTGTTTGTGCAGGATCTTTTGTCGGGGAATTTGTTGTTTTGTCTTTCTGAGTCGGCGGTTTCTGAGTTTGCCGAGGAGGCGGATAAATCGGCGGCAGCAATGCCTGTCGGTAACGTTCAATCCGGTGTTTCAAGCGGAAACATCAAAAAGCGGGTAGGAGGTGGAGTAATGTCACAATTAGAAAATGAATCTCGATCTGGTGGGAATATCGCTCTTTTGATGGATGTTCCTTTGAAGTTGACTGTCGAGTTAGGTCGTACGACTCGGATGGTCAAAGAAATTTTAGCTTTGGCTCCGGGTGCGGTTGTGGAACTGGACAAGTTATCTGGTGAAGCGGTTGATATCCTGGTGAATGAAAAATTAATTGCCAAGGGTGAAGTGGTCGTAATCGACGAGAATTTTGGCGTTCGTATTACCGAAATCCTGAATCCGGAAGAACGGTTAACCGCGGTTCAAGGTTAAAGGGCCCGAGAAAACGGTCTAAATCTCATGCCCAATATTCGAATTATTATGATGAACCCCTGGCGCCGCCTGATTCCTTCGGCTTTGGTTCTAGGGGTTTGCCTTTTTCATCTCTCGGGTGTTTCTAAGGCGCTGGCGATTGATTCGGCAAGTCCCCTTTTTCAGCAGAGCCAGGCTGATTCAACGACGAAAGAAAAAAACAGTCAGCCTTTGGCGTTACCAGAAGAAACACCTAATCCATCGCCTGGTCTTGTTTCCACTTTCATCCGACTTATTTCTGCCATCGTTATAACAGGCGGGCTCATTTTTTTGACCGTGTGGGGATTGAAATTTATTTGGGAAAAACGCGGGTTTAATAATCTCTCGGATGAAAACAAACCTGTCAAAATCCTAAGTTCAACCTACTTGGCTCCTCGAAAAGCGATCCACCTTATTGAAGTCGGGAATCGTATTTTAGTGGTGGGCGTCGGAAATGAGGAGTTGAATTGTCTTGATGTGATTACTGAAGTCGGTGAAGTCGAAACCTTGCGGCAGACTGCCCAACAGAATTTCCCCAATATTTTCAATCGGCTCATTAAAAAAGAAAATATCCTCAAACAAGAGGAAGAAACGAATCGGATACTTGAAGAGAGTAACAAGGCGGTTGGCGGCTATGTTGAAAAATTAAAAAAAGTATCTCGCAAAAAGAATGGTGACATTCATAGTTCGGGTGAAAACGAATGAAAAAAAATAGTTTTTTATTTTTAGGGTTTACGGCCTTTTTCTTTTTGGCTTCCGTTTTAGGAGCGATGGCTGCTGACATTCCATTTCCGGCTATTCGAGTCGGGGTAGAACAGGCAAAAAACCCCCAAGATGTGGCATTGAGTCTTCAAATCTTGCTGGTCTTGACCATATTATCTTTGGCGCCAGCGATTTTGATAATGATGACTTCTTTTACAAGGATAGTCATCATTCTTTCTTTTTTGAGACAAGGACTTGGCACTCAACAAGTCCCACCGAATCAAATTTTAATTGGACTATCTTTATTTTTAACCTTTTTCACCATGCAACCAACGTTCGAACGTGTGGATAAGGAGGCGTTAACCCCTTACTTGGCTGGAAAGATGACGACAGCGCAAGCTTTTAAAAAGGCTGAAGATCCTCTTAGGCAGTTTATGTTCAAACAAGTTAGGGAAAAAGATCTGGCCCTTTTTGTTGCGCTTTCAAAATCAAGCCGTCCTAAGACTCCGGCTGATATTTCCACCTGGGTTTTGATCCCGGCTTTTGTGATCGGTGAACTCAAAAAAGCTTTTGAAATGGGGTTTATAATTTTTGTTCCTTTTTTGATAATCGATATGGTGACAGCGTCAGTTTTAATGTCCATGGGGATGATGATGCTCCCGCCCGTGCTCATATCGCTGCCTTTTAAAATATTACTTTTTATAATGGTCGACGGTTGGAATTTGATCGTCCGATCCATTGCTTTGAGTTTTTAAAGAACGAGGCAGAAATGACAGTAGAGTTCATCGCGGACTTGGCCAGCAGGGCTCTTTGGGTAACGTTGCTTGTCTCCGCACCCATTTTGGGATTGGGATTGGCTGTTGGTGTGGCAGTCTCTATTTTTCAAGCGGTGACGCAGATACAAGAAATGACATTAACATTCGTGCCCAAAATCGTAGCTATTTTTATCGCGATTTTGATTTTTGGGAAATGGATGATGCTGATTCTCTTAAACTTTACTTCCAATCTATGGATTAATCTTCCGAATTACATAAGGTGAGTCGCCTGTGCCTACCAATCCTTTTAACTTTGATTCAAATGAGGTAGTCGCATTTGTTCTCATTTTGATGAGGATGGCGGGTATTTTTTTAACGGCCCCTGTTTTTTCCAGCAAAAACATAAATGTAATGATAAAAGCGGCTTGGATCCTTTTGATCTCTTTTTTAATTTTTCCGGTTGTGGATTTTAAACCGGAGACGCTTCCGACAGGAGGCGTAGTTTTAGTTATTGCGGTTGTCAGGGAGGCTCTTGTCGGTGTTTCGATCGGAATGGGTGCTGCGTTGATTTTGTCGGGAATCCAAATGGCAGGCCAGGTGGCTGACATTCAAATGGGTTTGGGGATGGCAAATGTCATTGATCCTATGACAAATACACAGGTTTCTGTAATGGGGCAGTATTACTACATGATCGCTTCTTTGGTTTTTTTAGCGGCTGATGGTCACCATATGCTTATTCACGCGGTCGTTGATAGCTTTAGTGTTGTTCCGTTGGGACACGTTCACTTTACGGCGGCTTTGGGAACGAAAATGATGAATCTTTTTTCTCAAATGTTCTTTATAGCGTTCAGGGTTGGAGCTCCTATCGTCGGCGCATTGTTTATAACGAATATGGCACTTGGGGTGGTCGCCAGAACAGTTCCACAGATGAATGTGTTTATTGTCGGGATGCCGCTTAATCTGGCCGTCGGTTTTTTGATCGCGGCATCATCGATGAGTTTTTTTGTTTATATCATGCAAGGAATCATTCGTGGAATGAAAGGCGACATCTCTATTTTGGTCCAGGCGATGCGTTGATTCCTAGAAGGAGGTTTTAATTGGCAGATCCATCACGCACTGAAAACGCAACACCAAAACGGCGGCAAGAGGCCCGTGAAAAAGGTCAAATTGCCCGCTCGATTGAGATTAATTCAGCGCTTATTCTCTTGGCGGCTCTTTTATCATTTCGTTATACGGGTCCCTATATTTTGAATTCTATTGGCAAATTGACCATATTTACCTACGAAAATTTAACGGCAAGCTTTGGAATGGAGAATGTTTATTCCTACACCGTTTTTTATATGGTGGAAATTTTTAAGATGATAGCGCCGATCTTGTTGACGATGTTAGTGGTGGGATTAATAGCTAATTACATGCAAGTGGGAGTTTTGTTTACCTTAAAGCCTTTGGTGCCGAAGTTGAGTAAGTTAAATCCCAGCACTGGATTTCAAAGGCTTTTTTCGAGGAGGTCTTTGATTGATTTTGTTAGGTCCATCTTAAAGTTGGTGGTTATCGGATGGATAGGATATCAGGGGGTGAAGTCAGCTTTGCCACAGTTAATACCCGCTATGGATATGCAAGGAACGCAAGCCCTCCAATTTGTCGGTATGTTGACGATGAAAATATTGACTAATATTATTATTGCTTTGATCGCGCTTGCGGCGTTGGATTATTTATATCAGCGCTGGGAACATGACGAAAGTTTGAAGATGACGAAACAAGAAGTGAAGGACGAATTCCGTCAATCCGAAGGTGATCCGATGATAAAGGCGCGGATTCGACAAATTCAACGAGAAATGGCTCGTCGACGTATGTTCGAAGCCATAC
>CAYXYA010000038.1:0-10571 GCA_964469185.1 uncultured bacterium
CCGTGTAATTCAACTGGACGCCGTTGACAATGGGCACATTGGACTTCGCGAAATTGCCTATCTTCGTTTGATAAGTCAACGAATAGATCCCGGGCGCCAGGGGCGACGGCAAGATCCACTGCATTTGCCTGGTCGCCGCGTTGTAGGTAGCCGTTGTTCCAACTGGATAACCGCCAAAAGATACGAATGAAATGTCCGCAGGCAAAACATCCGTGACGACCGCATTATCCACCGAGCCGCCGACCACCGTTACCGCGATGGTATAGACCAAGTTTTCGCCGGGAGAAACCTGGTTCTTGGACACCTTTTTCGCCATTGTCACGTAAGTCGTGGGGGTCGATGTCGCCGTGCGAGTATAGGTGAGTGTCGAGGTCAAAGTCGGGGTATGGGTAGCGGTGTGAGTGACCGTAGACGTAGCCGTATTTGTCGCCGTCTTAGTCACGGTATGGGTAGATGTGTTAGTCGCGGTGTCTCCTTGAGTATTCGTCGAGGTTTGTGTGGCGGTGGACGTAGGCGTCTGGGTTACGCTGTTCGTCGCGGTATTCGTTCCCGTGTCTCCCTGTGTATTCGTCGAGGTTTGTGTCGCCGTATCCGTGGGTGTGTTGGTCTCAGTGCTCACGACGGTATTTGTGGCCGTATCGGTGAAAGTATTGGTGGGTGAATTCGTGGACGTATGGGTAGGTGTATTCGTCGCCGTGACCGTCGACGTATTGGTCGCGGTATTCACTCCGGTTTCGGTCATCGTATTCGTGGCCGTATTGGTCGAGGTAATGGTTGGTGTGTTGGTAGCCGTATGGGTCACCGTAGCGGTAGACGTATCCGTTGGCGTATTCGTTACCGTGCTCGTAGCCGTCAGGATCGAGGTATCGGTCGCCGTCTTCGTCGCGGTCAAGGTTGAACTGTTGGTCGCCGTATGAGACGGCGTATTGGTAGCGGTAACGGTCGCGGTATTTGTAGGCGTACTGGTGCTGGTGTTGGTGGCCGTATTGGTGGCCGTTTGCGGGACCGTATCGGTCGCCGTGTTGGAAGCAGTCTTCGTTGCCGTCAGGGTTGGTGTATTTGTTGAGGTATTGGTAGCGGAATTGGTAGATGTGACAGTCGGAGTGTTGGTGGAGGTATTGGTCGCGGTAATGGTCGGGGTATTGGTGGCCGTATTCGTCGACGTAACGGTTGGTGTGTTCGTAGGGGTCTTAGTCGGGGTATTGGTGGCGGTATTAGTTGGTGTCTGGGTCATCGTGTTGGTCGCGGTAATGGTCGGCGTATTCGTCACCGTATTCGTCGCCGTATTCGTGGGGGTATTTGTTGGAGTCTTAGTGGGTGTGTTCGTCGGAGTATTGACGAATGGACAGCTACTAGAGACGACTAATGCGTTCACCCAAAAATCAACCTTAGACGCCAAAAGTGTATCCATCATACTCCAACTCAGTTTGCTTTGCCCTGGATTGACTACGGGTGAGGAAAGGGTCCACGTATCCAAGTCCCCGAACACTTCGAGCTCAGGAAAAATCGGGCTTTGCCATATGGTGGCTCCACTGCTGGGATCAACGATTATGTCCGCCATGCTTGTACTTTTCGAACCTCCTCCGATCCGTGAAAATTTGACGTTGGGTGGATTACAAACCGGATTATTCTCACAGCTCCAATCCAAATTCGTTTGCTGGGGCGGAAGTCCCCATTCCTGATTACCGCCTTTAGCGTGCCAGACAAAAAGACCGTCGGCGATATCCACCGTGGTCGTTTGGGCCGATGTCAGATCTTGATAAACGACCACTAAGGATTGACTTAGATCTTCTCCCGCGATCACATTGACGGTGCAGGGCCCGTTTCCCGTAACAAGGGACGTCACATCATATCGGGTATTACACCAAAAGTTAGCCCAGCTACCGCAAGCCTTGGTGTCGCCTGGATAAAGATGCATGTAATCGCCTTTTCCCGTGACAATACCGGTCACTCCAACACCATTGAAGGTCCTACTGGTAGGACAAGTGGGCGCGAGAAGAGTGTCATGATACGCGGTGAAAAGGAAAGCTTTCACGATGGTGGCGCCAGGAGGAATACCAGTAACCGTGATACTTCCAGTCCCGCCACTTCCAGAAGTGCTTGGAGCAGTAGCGGCAACATATCCGCCTTGACCGGTCCATAAGTAAAACTGGGTAATATGCTCGTCGTTCACAACGGAAGGATTCGGCGGACAACTCGGAGCATCATTGGAACTCGTCACAAAGCAAGTTGAAGTAGGAGTACTTGTAACGGTGTTTGTAGCTGTATTAGTTGCGGTTTGGGCTTGAACTCGCGTGGAGCCCGAAACCAAAAATAAAACAAAAATCAGGGACCGGAATCCAAATTTGTCAAATCGATTTTTCATCAAATTCAAAAAAAACATGAAGCCCTCTAGTCTTCAAAGCCGATAAAAACTCTTGCGGCTTAAGAATACCAGAGGCTTAAATATCAAAAATTCATTTTAGCTTAGGTTTATATCGATTATTTTAGTACCAAACTTCGATAAAACCGCAAAAAAACCAGTTACCAGCCCCTCCTTCATCTTTTTTCCAAAAGTCCTTATTTAGTTTTCGCTATCGATTCAATCCGCTGATAAGACGGTTGCCACCAATTTCCCGACATGACGATCAAACAGATCATTTTGATCGTGTCGTCATAATATTGATTGGGTTGATCACCGTGCGCCAATGTATAACTCCAAAGAGTATTGAGCCATGATTGATATCTGGCATCGGCCATCGCACTGACCGCAAAAGTCGCCACGAAGGCGATAGAAGCGTGTCCTTCGAATTTATCCAGGCAAGTCCCATCCAATTTATAGCCCTCACAGATATTATCCGGATTGCCCTCTGTCTCTTTTTCGATCCAGGCATTTATTTTATTCAAGGCATTCAAGGATCTTGTATCCCCCGAAACCAAATAATCCGTTCCCAACCGCCATGGAAACCGGCAAGCGTTCCAGAAATAAGCTCCATCCCATTCTGTTTCTAAATAGGCCGGTTTTTTTTCATTCCAAACAGGCATGGGGATGGTATCGCAGTGGTAAATAAAATCGGGAAGTAATCCCGTAGATAGACTCTCATGGGTTTGAATGGTATTGATGACGTGATAAGTCTCATTGATCACGTTATTCCATCGGTCATCGTTCGTCACTATTTGAAAGGTCCTCAAATGATCGATCATAAAATCCGAAGAACGCGTCCCATAATAATGATCCTTATCCCATGTAAAATCGTCCCCGCACATAATGCTCCAGCTTTTAGGATTGATCTCGGATGTCATGATATTGTTGATAATGTTTTTGGCCGCCGCTAAATAATCGACAGCCCCCGCGCTTCCCCATTGCTTGTCGGCTAAAAGAAGGGCGAAAGCGATATCCAGGTCCCCATCCGCCGCCGATGAGAGGCCGGCGGATTTTGAGTTCAAACAAGTCTTTTCCTGAAGCCAATCCATCAAATAATGGTCAGCGGAATGTTCCGCCGTGGGAGGATGGACCCTATAAAAGTTGACCATTCCGTCAAAATTGATCTTTGCTTTCGCGTCATATCCGGCCATCAAAGCCGCGATCAACATTCCATAACCGTGAGCTTCCGATACCGTCATGGTGTTGGGAGGTCCGTCCAAGACCCCGCCGGTGCCACCCTTAGCGTCCGTGACATCGACGTAATATCCATCACAGCCTTGTTTTAAAAATCTGATTTTCCATTGGTCATAATATTTCTCAACATCGGCATCCAATTGGGCTTGGGTCCATAAACTGGGTTTAATAGAACCGCTCGTGTTCAAGTTATGTTGTGGAAAGGGGCGTAAAGAAACTTGCGCGTGAACCGCTTCACCCAGTAGCAACATGATGCAAACACAGAATAGCTTTTTCAAAAAATTCCTTCCTATTCTAAAAATTTAATCAGGGTTTGGCGGTCCATAAGAGTTCGCCTTATTTTTCCAAATACCCTTTTCGGGCGGCTTTCACCAGGACATTATCGGTTTTATTGACCGCATCCTGCGTGATCTCCCAGAAAAAAATGCCGGGGAACCCGTGTCTTTTCGCCCATTCTCCCTTGAGTTCCACCGACTTCTCGTCGTCATAGGAAATGGTCTCCTTCCCATCCGGGCTCACTAAGAAAGGAACGGCCGCTTCTTTGTCCCAATGTTTTTTCCAACCCTTCTTGATCAACTCCGGAGAATCGGTGTAATGGAAATCATCATAGTGGGTCTTTTCCTTGGGAGTTTCATACCACTTCCCCACAAAACCATGTCCGTAACAAGGGATACCCACAAGCAGTTTCGAGATAGGAACCTTCTTGGTTTTCAGCCAATAGTTCATGCCTTGGTCAAAACTATAGCTTTCGCCGCTCTTATCCTTGGTGTCAGGATACAAGTTGGCGTTATATCCGGAAGTGCCCCAGGGGCCATGGAAATCATAGGTCATAACGTTAAAGTAGTTCACCATAGGCATCAGAGCTTTGGCTTCATACCATTTGCCGCTGTAATCACTGGCGGGAACCGCCATGGTGATCAAGGAACCCGGTGCCTTTTTGGCCAGACGTTCCTTAAAAAGAGCGACCAGTTTCACAAAATTCTCTTTATCTTGAGCGGCTTCAGGAAACTCCCAGTCCACATCCACACCGTCATAACGATCCTTGACCATGACATCAATGACCCCATTGACGAAATGATCCGTAGCCTTGGCGTTCCTGCACATGGCGTTAAAAAAATTCTTGCCCGAGTCTTCCCCGCCGATCGAGATGAGGACCTTTACCCCTGCCGCGTGGGCGCGGGTCGTCAGGTCGGCACTCGGCATGTTGCCTTCCGACTTCAAGTTACCGTCGGCGTCCGCGAGCATGAAGGCGTGGCAGATGTGGGTATAAAGCTTGTAGTTGATCTTGTCCGGGCCGATGCCCGTTTCCCAGCAAGGATAATAACCCAGGACCACAGGTTTAGCCGCGGAGGATTTCGCCTTGGCGTTAGTGAAATAGGGACTTAGAAACACCATCAACAGACATAACGGAAAAATTCGGAAAGGTATTTTCATAACTTATCCTCCAAAATCAAAATGGGTTCAACTTATAAAATTAAATAATTTTCATTTTTTGTACTCATCGAATGACTAGAACTTTGAATACTTTCACGGA
This sequence comes from uncultured bacterium, assembly GCA_964469185.1. Lineage (GTDB taxonomy): Bacteria > Oederibacteriota > Muellerivitia > Muellerivitales > Muellerivitaceae > CAYXYA01. The sequence continues at coordinate 5,133 of CAYXYA010000038.1, forward strand.
TTCCTGAACGCCTGACACGCGGATCCGAACGTAATAAACGCCATTGGCAATCGACGCTCCAATCTTATCCCGCAAGTCCCATTCTAGTGTCGTCACTGTCCCAAACCCAGGTGAAACCGCAGACGCTAGCGTCACCTGTTCCGCGATCTTCCGGAATGCCATCGTGAAGACATCCATCTCGATCGTCGCCGACCCAGGTGTCGTTACATTCACTTTGATCGGCCCATTTGTCACTGGGTTCGGATAAGGCCCAGCGTAGCTTACGCCGTGGACCTGCGTGGGTGTCATTGTCAAAGTCGAGGTTGGCGTATCGGCGAACACCGCCGTTGACGTTTTGGTCGACGTATTGGTTTCCGTGTTAGGAGGTGGCGTCAAAGTTGAAGTGTTCGTCGCGGTGTCTGTCGCTGTTGGCGAAGCCGAAGGCGTAGGCGACAGGGTAGCTGTCGCAGTGAGTGTAGCCGACGAAGTCGGCGTAGTCGAATCCGTCATAGTTGCTGTACTTGTCGGCGTCTTCGCGGCCGTGTTGGTCGCTGTATTCGTGAATGTCGAGGTTGCTGTGTTGGTCGTCGTGTTCAATCCCGCTGTATTGGTCGCGGTGTTTGTCGCCGTCTTCGTTGCCGTACTCGTAGGCGTGTTGGAAGGGGTATTGGTCGCTGTATTGAAGGCCGTGGGGGACCCGGTGTTCGTGGCCGTATTGGTCACCGTACTCGTGACGGTATTTCCAACCCATGTCGAGGTAGACGTGTTTGTCGCGGTATTGGTAGCCGTATTTCCGCCAGGCGTATTGGTCGCTGTATCAGTTGGAGTGTTCGTCACCGTAGCTGTCGCGGTATTCGTCGCCGTGTTTGTAGCGGTACCCGTCGATGTTTTGGTCGGACTATTTGTAGCCGTATTTGTCGTTGTTGAAGTTGGAGTCCTCGTTGCTGTGTATGTAGCAGTGTTGGTGGCGGTGTTCGTAGATGTATTCGTCGGGGTGTTCCCGCCTGGCGTATTCGTTGCGGTGTTCGTCGCCGTGTTTGTAGCGGTACCCATCGGTGTTTTGGTGGATGTATTAGTCGCTGTATTCGTCACGGTAGCAGTTGGTGTTTTCGTCGCTGTGTTGGTAGTTGTGTTGGTGGGTGTAGCCGTTGAAGAACTTGTCGGCGTCTTAGTCGTGCTGTTAGTAGCGGTAGCCGTATTGGTTGGAGTCGTGGCTATCGTATTGGTAGCTGAATTTGTCGCGGTCTTAGTCGCCGTATTGGTCGGGGTTTTAGTGGCTGTATTAGTGGCGGTAGAAGTAGGTGTCGAGCATCCGGGTTGATAAACTCTCACATAGTCCGTCAACATCGTCTGTGGAAAAACTGACGTGGCATCCGGACTCCCCGGAAAATCTCCTCCGACGGCAACATTTAAAAGGAAAAAAAAGGGATGGGTAAAGACCCATGTACATCCGCCAGCCAGATCCGACGGCTTGTGTGCTGGGCCATAGGGGTTGTCATCCACGTAAAATTGAACCAGGGTCGCGGTCCAGAGGATGGAGTAGGTGTGGTAAGCGTCTGATAAACATCCCGGACCCGGGAAAAGGTAATCGCCGGAGAGTCCAATCGGCTCGTTATAGCATGTGCCAACCCCGGTACCACCGCTACCAACGTTACCGGGGCCGTGTAAGGTGCCTCCGTTATCCGTGGGACAAGCGTTGACCAATTCCATAATATCCATTTCGCCGCAAACCGGCCAGTAGGGCGGGTTGTCGTAATCGTTTCCCAGCATCCAGAAGGCGGGCCATATTCCCTGTGTGCTCGCTACTTTAATCCGGGCCTCGATCCAGCCGTACTTGAAAGTCACATTGGTAGGAAAATCGGTCGTCAGTCGGGCCGAGGTATAACGGGTTAAATCCGTATAGTTTGTGCTACCAGGCTTGGTGTCAATGGCGATGATCGCCAAAGCTTTTCCATCGGTGGCGTTTATATCCGAGACAATATGGGAATTATTTGTGCTACTGGTATACGTTTCCAGTTCATTATTCCCCCATCCACCGCCGCCAAGGTCGTAATTCCAAACAGCGGAGTTGGGTTGGCTACCCACAGAACCATTGAATTCGTCACTCCAAGTGAGGCAATAACCCGGCGGAGGTGTCGCATTCACGGGATGAGGGGAAAAGATCAAAACAAACATGACCATGGCAAGCACGGACCCGTTTTTGAAAGAACAACAAAAAAACAACCAGGAGCGATATTTGATCATCCAAAAAAACCTTCCACTTTTGAATTCCTAAAACATTGTGGAAAAGTTTATCAAGGCCTTTGAACTTCAACAGTTATTTTAAACTAACTTTATATCGATTTTTTAAATCCATGTTAATATCAAACAAAGCATTGAGAACTAATATTCAATTCATGATAAAAAAACACGGGTCGATCGAATGAAACCCTCAAACTCTAAAACCTCTGACAAGTCCATGCCTCACTGGCTTTCAAAAGTCATGTCCCATGACACCCTTATCAATTTTTTTACCGACTACATCTCCACATCGTGCGAGGTCATTTCCCGAGATCAATTGGAAAATTGGTACACCTTGAGTCCGCCGAACAAGGAGCTTCAACCTTATCATTTTGAGCTGTATCACCAGAAGGCGGAGGAGCGAAACCGCTATTTCAAGAGATCCTTTGCAAAGGTCGCCCATACGAAAAAGCCATTACTGTGTCAGCACATGGGTTTTTATGACTACTTTGTGCCGATCCTAGAAAATAACCGTTGTGTCGCCTTCTTGTTATCGGGGCCTTTTTCAAAATCCATACCAAATCTCGAACAACTCATCCATCAGTTCACGAAGATCTCGGGCGCGTATCCGAATCAAGTCAATCCTGAGTTCCTGAATTATTGTCGCGTGGCTCTGACCGTGCAGGTTTTAGATGAAAACATCTTCTCTGTTTATCGGAATTTGCTTCAAAAAATCGCGCTGATCATGTCCGGAAATATCGGGGATGGCCGGCAAGTGATGTGGATCGAAAAAATAAAAACCAGTGTCTTTTCCCAGAAAATCCCAACCAGGATGTGGAATTATGTGGCCACAAAAGAAGATCGTCTCCGATGGGGGGCCATGCAATTAACGGACTTGGCGCCTTGGGACCAGTCGGAATTCCGGCTGAGCCGACATCCCACCGTCGTTATTGCCATCATGCTTAAATACCCAAAAGCCGAACACTATGCCGAAGTGGTTTCCATGATCCGCGCTACCGAAATGCAGTTAGCCTGTTTCGATCTTGTGAAAAAAATTCCTGAAAGCATCACTGGCCGCATGGGACAAGAAGGCGTCTATTTTCTCACCTCGCTCGACCTTGCCTGGAATCCGGTTAAAGCCAAATTGAAGATCCGAGACATGGCTTTATCCATAGAGTCCCTTCTTCAAAAAAAATTCAAAGATCAGATCTTTATCGGCGTCAGCGGCCTTTCCTATTCCCCCGAGGAACTGCCGGAAGCGTTTCAGGAATCGGTCCAAGTCCTGCATTTGGGGTTAAGCCTTCAAAAGTCCCTGATTTTTTTCGAGGAACATTATCCCGCCGTTAACGATCTTTCAGATGTTTCCCTTTACGAGTGGGCGCCCCGACTGGTGGATGCCTGTAGCCAAGCGGCCGAAAAAGAGATCCCTCTCATACGCGAACAGTACATCAAGAACGCCATCCGGCTCGCTGGGAAGAAGCCGGAAAACTTAAGGATCCACTTCCTTCACATGTTGTTTTTACTGCTAGAGATGATCCGGAAGCGAGGACTATTGATCGATCCAAGAGTCACCGAACTGCGCCAAGAACTAATGAAAAAATTCAACAAATCCAACACCATCACCGATCTGTTGTCGCTTTTCCGTTTCCATTTGGACTTGTTGAGTCATGTTTTTCAGGCCCCTTCCCAAGGAGAACGGAACCTGCGGTTGGAGCAATCTAAGGAATTCGTATCACGGAACTTTCAACAACCAATCACCATTAAACAGGTGGCCTCGAACTCCGGTTTCTCTGTTTCGCATTTTAGTCAGAACTTCAAACGCATGTACGGAATAGGATTTTTGGAACACCTGCTTCAGGTGCGTTGCGAAAATGCCAAACGTCTATTGCAAACCACCCGCCTGCCCATCGGCCACATTTCCCAGGAATGCGGTTTCCGCACCGCCAACCATTTCATCCAATGTTTCAAGCGTCGGTTAAAATTGACCCCGCGTGAATATCGAAGAAAATTTTCAGATCAAGCCCTTGTCGCTTCGCGCCAGGTAACAAACCCATGATCGAAAAACAGTTTTTTCACCGTTCGCCATCAAACACTTTCCCCTATTCTCCACATGCCGGTGAGCCGCCACCGCTGGTGTTATCTATCATCCAAAGGATTTAACCCGGAGATTCGATCAAAATTAGCTTGGTTGCAGAACTTTTACTTTTTAAAATTAGTTTGAACGTAATGAGTTTATTACACCGTTCATATTTGTTAGGATGCGTCATGCGACTTTCTAAGCCGGTTCTTTTCCTTTGCTCGTTTCTTTCTCTTGGGATTTCTCCGACTCAAGCGGAGTTTGGGGTTCGCTTTACGGCCAACATCCGTCTATCCACGAATTTGGACTCTGCTGGGAAAAAACTTTCTTACCGCTTTACCTGCCAACAGGATATGACCGTGACAGCGGCCTCCGTTTATTGCGTCGAAGCCGCTATTGCTCCCTCTTATTTGGTAAGCCTCCAAGAAGACAATGACGGTAAACCCTCGGGCGTGGCGTTGACGGCCGAAGGTTATGTTCCTCACTCGCAAAGCTGGTCGACCATCCCTTTAGAAAACATTCCGCTTTCCACCGGTAAAATTTATCACTTGGTTTTGGAGTTCGACACCGATCGGGGAGGCGGTCATCCGGTCGGCCGGATTGGTCCTTCTAACCACGCCTCGTTCCTTAGCACTGACGTCTTGAATCATCTCCACCCGAACGAGGGGACCTCCGACCCCCAGGCCAATACCTTCTTATTTGAGAACGGTAAATGGAGGGAGTTGAACCAGGAACCCGTTTACGCGATCCATGGCAAGGGATTTAAGTCCCAGGGAAATCCTTATGACGACCCGGGTATGCGCCCCATCCATGGGAACGGCACTCCCGACAAAAAGTCCGATCAAGTCCTCCAGGGTGAGGTCCTTCATTTCCGCTGTGGGATCACGCCGAAAGCTGTCGTGGTTCGCGTGAAGAAACAGGGGCACCCCGCCTTTCCTTTGAACTATCAGATCATGAAAAACGAGCACATGCAGCATAAGGTGACGCTCACCTTTTCGGATATGGCCCTGAGTCCTGACAAGGCTTCCACCGCTTGGCAGTGGGTCACACTCGGCATCGATCCATCAAAAGCAGCCACCCTTTCCTTGGCACCAGAGTGCTGGTACATCGTCTTTCAAACCGATTCGGGAAAAAGTTCTCAAAAGGCTCCGGGTTGCGAGGAT
>CAYXYA010000039.1:0-10302 GCA_964469185.1 uncultured bacterium
CTTGCGGTCCTTGTTATATAACTCGATCAAGCCCATGACATCCGCCTGCGTAATCAACTTGCACATGACCGCCGCCAGGATCTCATCCAATATCAACAGGTCCACACCGCTTGTTAATAGCTCTTTCGCTTTAGCCAGACCCTTTTGCGTTTCCTCGAAATCCCCCGGTTCGTTCTTGAATCGAAAAGCGTTGGGGCCCAAGACTCGTTCTTTACCGAATGGGAATAGTTGAAGGTTGGGGAGTCCCCGTAAAATTTTGCGTTCGGAGTAATGCTCGTTCACCCCGTCGTAACCCTTGTCGAATTGGACGATAGCGGTCTTCTTGCCGGCCCCAATGGAACGAATAGCCAGACCAATGGCGGATGTGGTCTTGCCCTTGCCATAGCCGTAATAAATGTGAAGACGATTTTCCATAGGATGATTGATAGTAAGTCTCTTTACTCCAAAATTTTCTCGGCCGAGTTATTCAACCACTTTTCCATCGGAAGTTTTATAAATCATTTTTCCGTGATACGTGTGGCGTAGAACTGGGTTAGCGTCATAATATCCAATCTTGCTGTAAATCGAATCCCACCTAAACCAAAACCCAATCAAAGAATATGCCGCCCAGTTTAATTCCCTAAAACTTAGATTCGATTTATGAATATCGTTTGTTTTTTTGAAAATCTTATAATTTTTAACATAAACATTTACGAGGTCGTCTAATTCCACGAGAGACTTCTCGAAATTTCGAAAATATCTGTTTGGAACTCCTTTTTTCCGAGCGAAAGAAATGTAATTTTTGAAATTTTTTGTTCTAGATGAATAATTCGGCTTTAACAAAACATCCTTAAAACAATACAAAAAATCACTTTGATCTAGGATATAAAACAAGCATTCTTTCCCACGCTCTTCCGCTAAACCATCAAGTTTTGTTTTCATAATAAAAAATCGATGACAAACCTTACAAAAAACCGATTCGTTTTTTTCAATGACCTTAATTCTCGATAAACAACTAAGAACCTTGGATATTTCCCGGCAATCAGAAAGTATCGAAGCATAATAATGAGCGGAGATGTTAGCGATTTTTAAGTATCTTTTTTTATGTCTATAAAAATCCCTCTTATTCGATGCAAAGAGAGTTGGCAAGAGTAAAAAATACAGGTTCTTGGCAAAAACCCTGTCGTTATATTTCTTTTGATTTGCAATTAAATGCATAAATTCCTCAAAACTTAAGCCTTGCACCTATTATCTGCCCGATTGGATATAAAGGCTAATATCGAGGAACAGATGTATTTCCTCTGAATATTCAACTTAAACTGACTGATATTCCTGCAAGGATTTAACCCTGATCTCATGCTTCCGCATGGCCTCGATACCGTTGGCCGCGGCCGCGCAGGCCGAAAGCGTGGTGATGCAAGGCACGTTGTAAACGACCGCCGTCCGGCGGATCTGGAAATCGTCCGACCGGGGACCCTTGCCCGCGGGCGTATTCATGATGAGCTGAACTTCCCCGTTCTTGATGAGGTCCACCACGTTCGGGCGTCCTTCATGTACTTTGCGAACGATGGTCACTTCCATTCCGTTGCTGGTCAAGGCCTGCGCCGTTCCCTGCGTGGCCACCAGTTTGAAACCCATATCACTCAAACGCTTGGCGATGAAGATGACCGTGCGTTTGTCCTTGTTCTTCACCGACACGAAGACCGTGCCCTTCAAAGGCAGTGAGGAGTTCGCCGCCATCTGGCTCTTGGCGAAGGCCATTCCGAAATCCTGGTCGATGCCCATGACTTCCCCGGTAGATTTCATTTCCGGTCCCAATACCGTATCCACGCCCGGGAAACGGTTGAAGGGGAACACCGCTTCCTTCACCGAGATGTGTTTGAGATACGAAACTTCCTTCACCTTCATCTGGGCAACGGTCTTGCCTGACATCAACCGGGCGGCCACCTTGGCCCAAGCCGTACCCGTGGCCTTCGAGACGAATGGCACCGTGCGCGAAGCGCGGGGATTCACTTCAAGGACATAGACCTGATCGTTCTTGATGGCGTATTGCACGTTCATCAAACCCTTCACTTTCAAGCTCAGCGCCATCGCCTTGGTGTATTTACGGATGGTCGTGATCTGATCTTCCCGCAAGGTATAGGGCGGAAGCACGCAGGCGGAATCGCCCGAGTGGATACCCGCTTCCTCAATGTGTTCCATGATGCCCGCAATGACGACCTCTTTGCCGTCGCAGACACAGTCCACATCAACTTCGAGCGCGTCCTCGAGGAAATGGTCCACGAGGATCGGCTTGTCCGGCGCGGCCTCAGCGGCCTTCATCACGAACTCGTCAAGCGAGGATTCGTCATAAACAATTTCCATGGCCCGTCCGCCCAAGACATAGGAAGGACGCACGACTACCGGATAACCCACTTTGCGGGCGACCGGTTTGGCTTGTTTGACGTTCATGGCGATACCGTTTTCCGGTTGTGGGATCTTCAAGCGCCGTAACATCGCGCCGAATTGTTTGCGGTCTTCCGCGATATCGATGGACTCGGGCGAGGTTCCAATGATCGGCACACCCGCTTTTTTCAGGGACAAGGCCAGCTTCAAAGGCGTTTGTCCTCCAAATTGAACGATGACGCCCTTGGGTTTTTCACGGTCCACGATGTTCATCACATCTTCGAAAGTCAGCGGCTCGAAATAAAGCCGGTTCGAAGTGTCATAGTCGGTCGAGACGGTCTCGGGGTTGTTGTTGACCATGATGACTTCATAGCCGTCTTCCCGCAGGGCGAAAGCGCCGTGCACGCAGCAGTAGTCGAACTCGATGCCCTGGCCGATGCGGTTCGGCCCGCCGCCCAAGATCATGATCTTGTTCTGCTTAGTGGGTGCCGATTCGGTGTCTTTGCCCGCGAAAGAAGACCTGCCCAATTCATAAGTTGAATAGAGGTAAGGCGTGAAGGCCTCGAACTCGGCGGCGCAAGTATCCACCATCTTGTAAACCGGTGTGATTCGGTGCGCTTTGCGGTAGCGGCGGATGTCGAGTTCCTTCACCCCGCAGAGGAATGACAACTGGGCGTCTGAGAAGCCCATGGATTTCGCCCGGCGTAACAGGTCTTCAGGCAATTTGGCTTTCAACTTGCCGCGCTTGCTCGTTGCCTTTTCTAATTCCTTTTCCAGGTCCACAATGTCTTTGAGTTCGTTCAGGAACCAGGGATCGATGGCCGAAAGTTTGTATATCTTGTCCACGTCATAGCCCTGCCACAGAGCCTGGCGAATGAAGAAGTGACGGATGGAAGTCGGTTTGCCCAGTTGGAAATTCAGAACATCGTTCGGGATACGCCCCGGTTTGCGGGCGCCCGTCTTGAGCCAACGTCCCTGTTTGAACTCGCGGCCATCGGCGCCATAACCGATCGTGCCGGTTTCCATGGAACGAAGGGCCTTTTGGTAGCTCTCTTTGAAGGTCCTGCCGATAGACATGGTCTCGCCCACGCTCTTCATGGAGGTATTGAGGATGTCTTCCGCATCGGGGAATTTCTCAAAGGTGAACCGGGGAATTTTGGTGACCACGTAGTCAATGGACGGCTCGAAGGCGGCTTTGGTATAGCGGGTGATGTCGTTGAAAAGTTCATCCAGAGTGAAACCCACCGCCAGCTTGGCGGCGATCTTTGCGATAGGAAATCCCGTGGCTTTCGAGGCCAAGGCCGAGGAACGGGAAACGCGGGGGTTCATCTCGATGACGACCATGCGGCCCGTCTTGGGGTCCACCCCGAACTGGATGTTGGAACCGCCCGTATCCACGCCGATCTCACGGATGCAAGCGATGGAGGCGTCCCGCATGCGTTGGTATTCTTTGTCCGTCAGGGTTTGGGCCGGGGCCACGGTCACCGAATCCCCGGTGTGAACACCCATGGGGTCCATGTTCTCAATGGAGCAGATGATGACCACGTTGTCCTTGAGGTCACGCATCACTTCCATCTCATACTCTTTCCAACCCAGGACCGATTCTTCGACCAAGCATTGGTGGATGGGAGACAAATCCAAACCTTTCGAAAGGATATCCTCAAATTCTTGGCGGTTATAGGCGATGCCGCCACCAGTACCGGCTAAGGTAAAAGCGGGGCGGATAATGACGGGATAGCCGTTGTTTTCGGCGAACCCAATACCCGCTTCGAGTGTTTGAACGGTCAGGGATATTGGCAGGTCGAGCCCGATCTTGAGCATCGCTTCTTTAAAAAGCTGGCGATCTTCGGCTTTCTTGATGGCGGCCAGGTTGGCGCCGATGAGCTCCACCTTGAATTCATTCAACACTCCCCGCTCGGCCAAGGCCACAGCGGTATTCAAAGCCGTTTGCCCGCCAAGCGTTGGCAATAAAGCGTCGGGCCGTTCCTTTTCGATGATCTTCGCGACCACATCTGGCGTGATGGGCTCCACATAGGTTCGGTGAGCGAATTCCGGGTCGGTCATGATGGTGGCCGGGTTGGAGTTAATGAGGATGACTTCGTAGCCTTCTTCTTTCAGCGCCTTACAGCCCTGGGTGCCCGAATAGTCGAACTCGCAGGCTTGGCCGATGATGATGGGCCCCGCCCCGATGACCATGATCTTTTTGATATCAGTCCGCTTAGGCATATTTCCTCTTAATTCATTTCAATTTCAAACCGCAATTTGCGCATTCATTTTTCCACGGAGCAAAATTAAACCCCAGTCCTTTTACAAAAAATTGTTTATTACACCTGGGACATTCGAGGGAATAAAATGGCAAAAAACAAATTGTAAGAAATACGCAATACACAAAAAAAGCAACCGGAGCCAAATCAAGAGATTTAGTAAACATCGTTATCAATCCACAGGCCAAAACCATAAATGGTATGTATCCAAGAAATGCACCAATAGCCCATCGCCTAAGCTTCTTCATCTTTTTAAAAAAATCAGAATAATCAAATCGATTCTCGTTCACAAAAACTCCTAAGAATTTTTCTCAATCATCTCCCTGAACTGTTGAAACAAGTAACGTGAATCATGTGGGCCGGGTGACGACTCCGGGTGGTACTGCACACTGAAAACCGGCTTGTGCTTCATCGCCAAACCTTCGCTCGTGTTGTCGCTTAAGTTCACGTGGGTCGATAACACTTGGTCCTTATCCAGGCTCTCGTCATCCACGCAGAAGCCATGGTTTTGGCTGGTGATCTCGACTTTCGTGTTCAGCAGGTTCAAGACCGGTTGGTTACCGCCCCGATGGCCGAATTTAAGTTTGTAGGTCTTTCCGCCCAAGGCCAGACCCAAAATTTGATGGCCCAGGCAGATACCGAAGATAGGAATGTTGCGGTTGATCAAATCCTTCACCGTGTTCGCCACATAAGGAACGCCCTCAGGGTCTCCCGGTCCATTCGACAAGAACACGCCCCTGACTCCCTCACTTAAGATGTCGTTCGGTTTAGCCGTCGCGGGATAGACCGTCACATCGAAGCCCTCGGCGGTCAATCGACGCAGGATGTTGTACTTGATGCCGCAATCAATGGCCGCGATCTTGATCCTGGATTTCTCGGTCTCTAAACCCGCCAACTTTAGCTGGGCAGTGGGATGGTCGAGGTTGTAGGGCAATTCAGCCCAGTGATAAGGCTTGTCGCAGGTCACTTCTTTCACCAAGTCCCGGCCCACCAACCCTTGGCTATCTTTCGCCTGCTTCACGAGTTTCTTATGGTCCAATTCGGTAGTGGAGATAACGCCCTTCTTGGCGCCGAACTGGCGCAAGTGCGCGGTCAAGGCGCGGGTATCGATCGCTTCGATACCAATGATGTTGTGCCTGCGGAGGTAATCGGACAGATTGGAATTCATCCGGTAGTTCGAGGGATGCTTGCAATATTCCTTCACGATGAACCCCGAGAGGAAGGGTTTGCGGGACTCCACATCCACATGGTTCACCCCGTAATTACCGATCATGGGGTAAGTCATGGTGACCATCTGACCCCGATAAGAAGGGTCAGTGAGGATCTCTTGATAGCCTGTCATGGAGGTATTGAAAACAACTTCGCCGAGCGCTTTACCCTGGGCGCCAAAGGATTGGCCTTCGAACCACACACCGTCCTCTAACGCTAATACTGCTTTGTGTGTTTTATTTGCCATTCATTTGCCGCCCAAGTTAGGAGTTAGGAGTGAGGAGTTAGAAGTTTTAAGCATCCACCTTCACCTTTTCGACTTTCGTGCTTTTCGTAATTGCAGACAATATCCGGTTCAACTCCTCAACATCCCTTAAGTACTCTGAGTAATCATGAACAACAAGCTCCGAAGCCTTCAAAAGACGCAACCAATAACGCGTTTCACGGCATTCTTTAAAAGAGATCGTCATTTTAGAGTGAAATTCTTTTCGAGTTTGAGCGGCTAAAGCCTCTTCAACATTCGCCCCAATACTTGTCCCGCTTCGAAGTAACTGTTTTGAAAGAATAAACTCTTTTTCGTTTCGAAGAACCCGATAAAGACGGACTATCTTTAAAGCAAAATCAAAACTCTTTTGTTGGATGATACTTTTCGATGCCACTTCCTGATCCTTGCCTTTCGCTTTTCAGTTTCGACTCTTATCTTTGGCTTACGCTTTCAACTTCTAACTCCTCACTCCTAACTTCTAACTCAATCGTCAGTGCGTTGATATTTAATCACACCACTAACGATTGTGACGTCCGCCCAACCCTTCAGATTCCACCCATTGAAGGGTGAATTGCGTCCCTTGCTCTTGAACTGATTCACATCTACCTTCTTATCGGTTGTGATGTCGAAGATGGCGACGTCCGCGTCGGCCCCTTCGGACAAAGTTCCCTTATTGATGCCCACGATTTTGGAAGGAGCGATAGTGAGCAGTTCGATGGCGCGGGACAAGGAGACGACCCCCGGTTCGACCAGATGGCTGTAGGTCACCGCGAAGAGGGTCTCGAGACCCACGATGCCGAATGCCGCTTCGTCGAACTCGCATTGTTTTTCAGTCGAGGAATGGGGCGCGTGATCTGTCGCGATGCAATCGATGATCCCTTCTTTGAGCGCTTTGCGAATGGCCGCAACGTCTTCTTCACTGCGTAGGGGCGGGTTCATTTTGAAGTTGGAGTTGTAGTTCTTGATGGATTTATCCGACAGGCTCCAGTAGTGGGGCGCGGTTTCCGCCGTGACATTAAGACCCTTCTTCTTGGCCTGGCGCACCAACTCCACCGACCCGGCGGTGGACATGTGGGCAACGTGGAACTTGGCTCCGGTCATTTCGGCCAGCACGATGTTGCGGGCGACCATGACCGTTTCGGACGCGGCGGGAATCCCCCGCAAGCCCATCGCGGTCGCGGCTTCCCCTTCGTGCATCACTCCATTGTTAGAAAGGTGCATGTCCTCGCAGTGATCGATGACCACCAGATCATGCATCTTGGCGTATTCCATGACCCGGCGCATCAACTCGGCGTTCATGATGGGCGACCCGTCGTCAGAAAGTCCGACCGCGCCCGCTTTTTTCAGTTCACCAAGCTCGGCCATCTCTTCGCCCTCGCGGCGTTTTGAGATACAGCCCACCGGGAACACATGACAGTTGCCGTCTTTCTCAGCCTTGCTCTTGATGAAGTGCACGATGGCTTGGTCGTCAATGGGAGGATTCGTGTTGGGCATGCAGGCGACCGAAGTGACCCCGCCAGCTACGGCGGCCATGGTGCCCGTCGCGATGGTTTCTTTATATTCGAATCCCGGTTCCCGGAGATGCACGTGGATGTCCACGAGACCCGGCGTCACGATCTTTCCCTTGGCGTCGATAGTTTGATCCGCTTTGACCTTCAGACCTTTGCCGACTTTCGCGATCTTGCCGTCCTGGATAAAGACATCCGCTACGCCGTCCATTTGGTTCGCGGGATCGATCACGTGTCCGTTTTGGATCAGGATATTTTTCATGCGTTCTCTCCCTGAGTTTTCTCGCCTTTAAGTAAGTAAAGCACCGCCATGCGGACCGCCACTCCGTTCGTCACCTGGTCGTCGATGACCGAGGCGGGGCCGTCGGCCACACCGGATGAAATTTCCACCCCGCGGTTCATGGGGCCTGGATGCATCACGATGGCGTCCTTCTTCGCCCGCTTCAGCCGTTCGCTGGTCACGCTATAGAGCATGCTGTACTCGCGGATGGTCGGGAACAGGTTCTTCTTTTGGCGCTCGAGCTGGAGGCGGAGCACATAAACCACGTCGGTGCCGTTGAGGGCTTTGTCCAGATCATGGAAAACCGCGACTCCCATCTTCTCGATGCCCATCGGAAGGAGCGTCGGCGGGGCGCAGACCCGAACCTTCGCGCCCATCTTTTGAAGTCCGTGGATGTTCGAGCGGGCCACCCGGCTGTGGGTGATGTCGCCGATGATGGTGACCGTCAAGCCGGCGATCTTGCCCTTGTGTTCGTTGATGGTGTAGAGATCGAGTAAGCCTTGGGTGGGATGCTCATGAGCGCCGTCGCCCGCGTTGATGACCGAGGCCTTGGTGATGTTCGCCAGCATCTGGGGCACCCCGGAGCACTTGTGGCGGACCACCAGAGCGTCGATGGTCATGGATTCCAGCGTCTTCAAGGTGTCGATGAGGGTCTCGCCCTTGACCAGCGAGGAAGAAGCGGTCGACACGTTGAGAATGTCAGCACTCAAACGCTTCGCCGCGAGCTCAAAGGACACCCTTGTGCGGGTCGAAGGTTCCTGGAAGAAGAGCACCACCGTGCGGCCTCTCAGGGCCGGTACTTTTTTCACTGAGCGGGTCGAGACTTCTTTGAGCGAGGAGGCCGTGTCCAAGATGGTTTGGATTTCAGCCGCCGAGAGTTCTTCCAGCGTTAAAAGGTCTTTGGATTTCCAGTTCATAACCACCCCTTCTTAACCGCAAAGTTCGCAAAGGACGCTAAGTTAAAGATTTTATTTTCTTTAAAACCACAAAGAATTTGTCTTACTTTGTGGTCTTCGCGCTCTTCGCGGTTCATATGTTTCCATCCGTTTCCGCGATCACGACTTCATCTTTCTCGTCCCGTTCCTTCACCCTCACTAGCACCTGCTCCTTCGCCGCCGAAGGAATGTTCTTGCCTACGTAATCAGGGTGGATCGGGAATTCCCGGTGACCCCGGTCGATCAGGACCGCCAGTTGGATGGCCGTGGGTCGTCCGAAATCGATGATCTCGTCGATGGCCGCGCGGGCGCTGCGGCCCGTGTAGAGGACGTCATCCACCAGGATGACCTTCTTCTGGGTGACATCAAAGGGAAGCTCGGTCTGTTCGGGGGCTTTGGTCGGCTTGTGGGTGTCGGCGTCATCGCGGTAGAAGGTGATATCTAGCGCGCCGCAGGGTACGGCGGTTCCCTCGATGGACTTGATCTTGGCGGCCAGCCTTTCGGCCAGGACCTCGCCGCGGCTCTTGATGCCGATCAAAACCAGGTCTTCAATACCTTTGTGGCGCTCAAGGATCTCATGGGCGATACGGGTAATGGCCCGATCCATGTCCCTGGCATCCATAACGACTGCTTTTACTTTGGGGGTCATTGGGTAACCCTCATAAATAAAAAACCCGGATCATCCAAAAAGGATGTCCGGGTTTGAGTAAGTTCATTCAATTGAGCGCAAGCGAACTTCATCGTCATTTTCCTTGGGAACCTCACAGGGCTCCGTTAAAGGTAAGCAACTGGATGGGATTATAGGTCTTTCGCCCCAACTGTCAAGTCATCCCTCGAAAACGAAGTTGGATGAAATTGCCCGGGTCTTTTAAACAGGCTAAAATACGATCGTTTTCACCGACAAAAGAAAAATAGGCCCCATGAAAAAAAACAAAGACTTTTTCTCGATCGGCCAAAAACCATCTTTCTTTTTTTTGAGCGCCTTGTATGGAATTATTTTTTCAAAGCTCTTTTCGGCCTTCCACCCATTCAGCGCATCAGGCAACGCTTACCTTTATATCTACACTTGCGCGTGGCTTCTTTTCCCGGCATTAGGGGCGGCCAGCGCCTTCTGGGTCGAAAAGTGGATGAAAAGAGCCTTCCCCGAAAATGTCCATCGTTATCCCCTTATGCTTTTCGCGAACTTTATACTCACGCTTCTTTTTCTCGATCACAGCTTTCGAGATAGCGATAACTTAACTGCTCTATTCGGACTTTTTGTGATCGGTCAACTGACGGGATGGACCGCGGGCGCGATCATGAGCGCGCAAAAGCGGATATCCCCGAAGCGATTGACCGCTTTCCTTTGGTTCGCCGGCCTCGTTATCAGCGTGATTTGGATATGGCGTCTCGCTCTGGGCCTCTTGGATATCTTGAAAAACTGGTCGGTCCCCAATTACGCCTTTTTCATCGGGACACTCGCCGTTCTGCATGGCGC
>CAYXYA010000040.1:0-10268 GCA_964469185.1 uncultured bacterium
CGGCGGAGTCATCCCCTTCGGCGGGACTTTCCTGATCTTCACGGACTATATGAAGCCCGCCCTGCGCTTGGCGCACTTGATGGGTGTCCAATCCATTTTTGTCTTCACCCACGACTCCATCGGCCAAGGCGAGGACGGCCCCACCCATCAGCCTGTGGAAACGCTCGCTTCCATCCGCGCCATCCCTCATGCCACCGTCATCCGTCCGGCGGACGCGAATGAAACGGCCTATGCCTGGCTTTACGCCTTGAACCATAAAAAAGGACCTACCGTTCTCGCGCTTTCGAGACAGAATGTCCCGACCCTCAACCGGGCCGATTACGCGCACGCTTCGCGGTTATTCAAGGGCGCCTATATCCTTTCCGAAGCCAAGGGCGGCAAACCCAAAGTCATTCTCATCGGCACGGGATCGGAAGTCGACCTGTGCGTAAAGGCCCAGGTCCTTCTGGAGAAAGACGGCATCGCAGCCCGGGTGGTTTCGGCGCCATGCTTGGAACTTTTCGAGGATCAGCCTTTGGATTACCAAAACCAGGTCCTTCCTCCCGATGTTCGAGCGAGGGTCGCGGTGGAAGCCGCTTCTCCATTCGGTTGGCACCGCTGGGTGGGCCCCCAGGGAACTTTTGTCTGTTTGGATCGTTTCGGCGCCAGCGCCCCTGGTGTGGTGGCCTTGACCAATCTGGGTTTCACCCCGGAAAAGGTCACGGCGGCCGCGAAAGAAAGTCTATCTAGGGGAAAATAAGCCTAAAAATGAGCGGAATTCCTCGATAGAAAATCCTTGTTTTATAACCCATGATAATATCTATAGGTTACAAACTGTCCCGATCCTGATCAGCACACCAAAAAGGATGAATGATGATCCGTTTGAAAACTCGTGGATTCACATTGATCGAATTAATGATCGTCGTCGCGATCATCGGCATCTTGGCCGCTATCGCGATCCCGCGTTTCGCCCAAATGCTGGAAAAATCCAGGGAAGGCTCGACCAAGGGCAATTTGGGCGCGATGAAATCCGCCGTCGCCATCTATTACGGCGACTGGCAGGGTATCTGGCCTCTATCGCTGTCGACCGCGACCAACTTCACCTTCAGCCGTTATATGGACAACATCCAGGCGGTGAAAGCGACTTCCGCTTTTGTCGTTGGCGCTCCAAGCCCTTCCGGCAATAGCGTCTCCATGACCGCTCAGAGCGTCGTTCCCGGCACAGCTGGCACAGGTTGGATGTACGACAGCAGTATTGGAAGTCTTTATGTGAATAGCACGGTGAAAGACTCGAAAGCCGTCCCTTATTCCTTCTACGGATATGAATGATCCAATTGAATTGTAAATAAAAAAGGGGCGCGGTCATTGACCGTACCCCTTTTTTATTTACAAAATTAAGATCACTTCTTTTTTAACAACGAGGCTGCCGCCGCGTCCATCGCGAAAAGGATCCGTCCATCGACCGGCCTTAGATATTGGACCGGGTACCGGGGCGGATCGGAAGGCCCTTCCAAAACTTCTTTCAGACGTTCAGCCTTTTTTTTCCCCTCGAGCAAAACCAATAAAAGCCGGGAAGCGTTCAAAACGGGAAAAGACAGGGAAACCCTGTCTTTTTTCTCAGGATCGACAAAGTAACCCACCGCCCATTTTTCCAGTTCGTTCAACTGGGGCCGCCCGGGAAAAAGACTAGCGGTATGGCCGTCGTCGCCCATCCCCATCAAAGCCAGATCGAATCGCGGAAAGACGTCCCCGCTGAAAAATTTACGCAATTTTGATTCGTAAGCCGAGGCGGCTTTCGCGACCGGCAAAGACCCGTTGGTGACCGGAAATATTTGCTCCTTTACGACAGGGACCTTTGAGAAAAGGGTCTCATTGGCCAAGTAATAGTTGCTGATGGGATCGGTCAAAGGAACGTGGCGTTCATCCACCCAGAAAATATACGTTTTGTCCCAGGCGATCAAGGAAACATAAGGTTCCTCGGCCAATTGTTGGAACAACCCTCGAGGGGTCAAACCACCCGGCAACGCCGTGACGAACCTTCCGCGTTCACTTACCGCCGCCCTGGCCGTCTGCATGAAAAGATGGGCAGTCTCCTGGAACAAGATCTCCGCGGTGGAATGGATCTTGATCTCAGGTGCAAAGCCGATCTTCTTTTTCACCATAGCCTTAGAATTTGATTTTTTAGGCGGCGCGGGATTTTTCTTGGGGGATCTTTTCATTTTCAATTCCTTCGAGTTCGATCGGAAAAAACCATCTCTCTATCCATAAGATCAACGTCCTTTTTGATGCTCCTCAAGGGTGAGATCGGGAGGTTCCAAGACAGTCCCCATCAAATGGAGGACTTTTTTCCAAACCTGATCCACTTCCAGGTGCTTCAATCCCATCGCCAAAAGTTCGTTGGAATGAAGGTGATCGAATGTCACGAAACGGGAAAAAGCCAGCTTATGGTTGATCTCAGACCGGGCGATGACGCAATGAGGGTCTTGGTCACGCGCTACCGTGAAGATCCCCGACCCTTCGCCGTCCGTCACGATACCCACCGCGAAAATACGGTCCTGATAAGGGTCCTCGACTGGAACAGGTTTCAAAAGGACCTCGACCTCGCCTTTAGGTCCCTGAAAGATCAACGATTTTGAGAAATCGGTCACACGGGGACGGTGATGCTGCCAACCCAATTGTACCGCCAGCCAACAAGCTAAAATAAAACTCCTGATCGGTTGGGTTCCCTCGCCGTACTCGATCGTCACCTGCCGGATATCCTTCAAATATTTGGCCCAATCACCGTCGAACAACTCGGCGATCAAAGCCCGCCAGCGTTGGATACGGACCCAATTCAAGTCGGCCAAAACGGTTCGCGGATAGCGCTTCGCCCAGAAAACGGAAAGCCGCGCCAACGTCTGTTTAGGATCCTTGAACTTGGAAGAATCCACCCAGACGCGGTTGGACTCCTCCGCCATGTGCTCGAAAAAAGAGTTGTAGTAAGGAAGATCCCCGGGCCACCAGAATTCCACCGGTAGGTCCGGCACCAAAAGCGAGAAGGTGAACCCATAAAGGTTCTCGATCACTTCTTTCTGCGCGACGAGCTTGATCATGTCGCAACAGACGCGTTTGGAGCGATCGCTCCAAAATAGACAGTGACCCGTCACGTAATACCGCAAAGGCGCCTCAGTGGTGTCCTCCGCGGGACGGACCAAAATATACCGGCCCGGATGGTATCCCACCAAATCGTTCAGGATCTTCTCGACCCTATATCCTTCCTCGTGATCCGAAGCGTAAGTCACCAAATTGGTGGTATAGACCCTTTGAAGCCCAAGCGCGTCGGGTTGTTCGTCCTCGGTTTTCCAAAGGGCGGTCAGGTCCGTCTCGATATCCTGGGCGGCGGGGATCCTCATAACCTTCTCCATTTGCGCCAGGTCCTGGCCAATAACGAATCGGCTTCCTTAGGGCCCCAGCTTCCCGCCTCATAATTGGGGAACTTCCCATCCGGCTGGGTGGTTTCCCAAAGATTGATGACCGGCATCAAAGCGCCCCAGGCCGCCTCGGCCTCGTCGCCGCGGATAAAAAGAGTGGCATCCCCCATCATGCAGTCCAAAAGCAGCCGCTCATAGGCTTCCGAAGTCCCTTCCGCGAAACTCGTGCCATAGCGGAAATCCATGTTCACAGTACGGACGTCCATACTCATGCCCGGCACTTTGGTCTCGAACTTGAGGGTGATCCCCTCGTCGGGTTGGATGCGGATGATCAACACGTTCGGCGAGAGCCCTTTGACATTCCCCTTGAAAAGCAGATTGGGCGGTTCTTTGAATTGGATGGCCACCTCGGTCGCGCGTTTGGGAAGCCTCTTCCCCGACCGAAGGACGAAGGGTACGCCATGCCAACGCCAGGTATCGAGGAATACCTTGATGGCCGCGAAAGTCGGCGTGATGGACTCCGGGTCCACTCCCTCTTCTTGGCGGTAACCCGGGACCTTTTGCCCCGCCAAAAAGCCGGGACCGTACTGCCCCCGGACAGCGTGTGTCTTGACCGTTTGCTCGTCGAAAGGACGGATGGATTGGAGGATCTTCAGCTTCTCGTCCCGGATGGCGTTGGCCTCAAAGGTCACCGGAGGCTCCATGGCGACCAGGCACATGACCTGGAACAAATGATTCTGGAACATATCCCGCAAGATGCCCGAGCTCTCGTAATAACCGGCGCGGGTCCCTACGCCCAGGTCTTCCGAGGCCGTGATCTGGACATGGTCCACTTTCTGCCGGTCCCAGATGGGCTCGAAGATGGAGTTCGCGAACCGCATCACCAAGAGATTCTGGACGGTTTCTTTCCCCAGATAATGGTCGATGCGGTAGACCTGATGCTCGTTAAAAACTTCCCTGACCTTTTGATTCAGTTCTTTCGCTGAATCCAGGTCCCGCCCGAAAGGTTTCTCAATGACCACACGTGAAAAACCTTTCTTTTCTTTCGCCAAACCCGCCGCGCCTAAATTGGAGATGATGTCCTCGAAAACCTCTGGAGGCGTGGAAAGATAGAAGATCCTGTTGCCCGCGGTACCGTTCTTCACATCCAGCTCATCTAAAACTTTGGAGAGCGCCTGGTAAACCTTGAAATCATCGTAGCCCCCCGCGAGATAATGGAAATTCTGTGAAAAACTGTCCCAGATGGCGTCCGAAAGTTGAGGCTCGCTTTGGAGCAGGGATGCTTTTAACCGCTGCTTGAACTCGTCGTCGCTGATCTTGGAACGGGAAATACCGACTAGGTTAAAGGCCGTGGGTAGGAGATGTTTTTGATAAAGATCGAAGAGGGCCGGGACCAGTTTGCGGGCCGTCAGGTCGCCTGAAGCCCCGTAAATGACCAGACTACAGGCCGGAGCGGTCCGGTCGCCGAACAGGCCTTGCCGCAATGAGTTTTCCAACAGGATCGGGCTGGGCATGGGAAACCTCGGTGGGAAATTGGAAACGATGGTTATTCTACCGACCTATTTGAGCAGAGGCTCGTTTTTCTTTCAAGAGCGCGGCGGACTTCGCAAACCCGCGTTTAAAAGGAAAAACACCCGGCCGGGTGGATTTCTTGTTTTCGGCTAGTGCTCACCCTATTATGAGGAAGTTATGAAAACTTATGATTTTGAAAAACTGAATCAAGTATTCGAGACCAAACCCGTCGAGGAGATCGTTCATTGGGCCACCGATGAATTCGCTCCTTATTTAGCCATGTCCACTTCCTTCGGCGCCGAGAGCGCCGTATTGCTGCACCTGGTCACACAGATCTACCCCCGTATCCCCGTCCTGTTCACCAATACCGGTTTTCATTTCAAGGAAACCCTGGAGCATCGCGACAAACTAGTGAGGCGCTTGAATTTGAATCTGCGGGAGCTCAAACCCGAGATACCCACCGAGGAATTCTTGGCCAAGAACGGCAAACTTTACGAGCGCGATCCGGACGCCTGCTGCGCGTTCAACAAGATCGCTCCCTTTGAGAAGGGGCTCAAAGATTACAAGGCCTGGATCAGCGGTATCCGGCGCAATCAGGCTTCCACCCGCCAAAGCCGGCAATTCGTCGAGGAAGACCGCGGTACTTTGGTCAAGGTGAGCCCTCTTTTGAATTGGACCAGCAAGATGTTCTGGGAATACGCAAAAAAATACGGGCTGCCCTATCACCCTCTTTGGGAAAAAGGGTACGCGTCGATCGGCTGTTCACCCGAGTGCTGCACCCGCCCCATTCAACCAGGCGAAGACCCGAGAGCGGGCCGCTGGGCCGGGAAAAATAAGATCGAGTGTGGTATCCATGTGGACACCTCGGTAGCCATCAAAAAATAAAAAAGATTTTGGCCGTTAGCTAATCACCAATTGTCACCCGCTAATAGCTGGTTCGGTTCGGGCTCTTAGAAGTTGAACGCCAAGGCCGGGCCATAAGCGTCATGCCGGGGTCCCAAAGCTTGTACCGTCAAGGCGGGTCTCCCCAAAACTTCCAAAGTAAAAAGGGTCAAGGTGTGTGTTCCCAGGGCGATCCAGGCCCTCTCGTGGATAGCCGGATCTTTCGCGCCCAACAACGCGAACAAAGGATAGATCGTTTTCGCCATGCCGGATAGGTTCACGAACTTGAGTCCCGCGTCGTAATCGCCGGCGAAAACCAAAAGACCCCAACCTAAGGAATCCACTCCCGCGTTGGACCAACCGTAAATATCCGCGTGATCCATGAACATCTCGGTATAGGCCCATCCATAATAATCAGCCACCACGATCGGGACCGTGACCAATTCATGACCGGCTCTGGCCGGGACCGTCGTGAACAGGATCAGCAGCGAACCTATCCAAAGTGATCTTCCGGATCTTTTTAAAAATCTCATTCTTCCTCCTCTTCGGGAGTAGGGGTGGGGGCGATGGTCGCGGTGGGTTTGGGCTTCAGGACCACCGTGGGAACCGATGTCGGCGTCGGGGTGGAGTGAACCATTTGAACGATGACAGGCCACTCGGTTTTTGGATAGATATAAAGAAAGACCGGGATCGCGCTCAGCGGCTGGCAGTCTTGTCCTTCCTGGGACCAAAAAATAGAGATGGTGATATTGTAGCAGTCGGTGCTCATTTCATCGCCGAAAGGCTTGTACTTGATGCAGCTGTTCGCGGACACCATGGGAACAAAAAGCGCGATCTCCCGCACGAAGTTCACGACCGGTTTCGCGGAGGAATTGGTGACGCTGTTCGGATCCAATATGGGCGTGATACTGCTCCAATATTCGTCGAACTCCGTTTGGTTGGCCGCGGCCGATTGGCCCTGCCGCGTCAAGATCGAACTGTTCCCCGCCTGCGCCATGATCAAGCGGTGGGGATAGGTGTGCGGAGGACACTTGTTCAAGACATTGCGCTGATAGATGTCGGTTTCACTGGGACGGGTGACATGGACATTCGGGTCGTCGATCGAGACGCAGCCGGCGGACAACAAAGGAGCTCCCCCTAAAAAGACGATGATCTTTCTCAAGACGCTTAACTCCCCTTTTCATCCCGGACCACACGGCCGTCCAACACAAAAACTTTTCCCTCGGAAAGCACCCATTCCACCTCGGAAAATTGGCGCCAGCGGGAAGCCAAATGGCGGGTCAACTTGACCACATCGAACAACTCGAACCCTTTGAGAGGAAAGTCCTTAGGGAAATAGATCCAGGGCGCGTCCAACAAGCCCTTCATCAAACCCTGCACAGGCGTGATCTTGAAGATCAACTCGCCGCCGCCCGTCAAAGATGTCACACGGATCTCGACATCCGTCAAATGGAACCCCTTCGCGGGAAAAGTCCGGCAGACACCGATGGCCGAAACTTTCAGCGCCTTTTGAACGATGAAGTACCTTTTGGTTCCGGACGCGGTAAAGACCGTGCGGACGACTTGTTCCAAGGAGAGAGGCTTCAAGGACATCAAGGTGTTCCGCTTGGAAGCCGAGTTTTCGGAGGGTCTAAGCCAGAAGGGACCATTGCCCATATCGGTCAAGGCTTGGCGAAGCGGTTCTTCGCCCCTGTTCCGGGGGATCGCTCCGCAAACAAGTCCGGGGGAAGTCTCGGCGCCCAGGGGCAGGATCTCGCTCAAACGTCTGGCCAGTTTCCCATACACGTCGCCGTAGCCTTCGGTCAAATTGAGAAGCCAAACCCTCGGCGGATTCAGCGACCGGCGGAAAACTCCGGTTAAAATTTCCAACCGCGGTCCCAACCAGGCGCAGACCAGGGCCAAAAGACCTCCGCTGATGAGATCGGGAAAATAGTGGAACCCTAAAAGAAGCGTCGATAACCAGATGCAGAGAGTGAGGGGCAATCCCCAGATAAGCCCCCGGCGGTCATGGGTCGCCTGCCAAAAAAGAAGATATGCCGAAAGAGCCCCATGCAGGCTGGGAAAGACATCGAAACGGGCACCGAGGTTGACCACGACCACTTCGGCCCAATAAAAGATAGACCCTCCGTGAAGCCAGGTCCATTCCTGGGGATAGGCGAAGCGAGGACCGACCGCCGGATAGATCAGGTAACCGACAAATCCCCCGATATAGACCAGGACAAGCCCCAGCATAAAACGCTGATAGAGGGCGCGCCGGACATAGCTGTGATAGACCAAGAGGCTGAAAAGCCACGCGAAAAGACTGAGATAACAGATGGAAAAAAAATCCGTCCAGGACGGATGGTCCATCAAGGCTTGCTGCCAGATGGAAACGCCCTTGCCCATCAACTGGGTATTGAGACTACGCAGGGTGGCGTCATAGAGTTGGGGATGCAAAACCGGGATCAACGGTTTCATCAAGCTATAACAAAGGACCAGCCCTCCCCAAGGCGCCAATCCGCGCGTAAGACCCCACGCGCCGAACGGCGGCGGACGCCGGTAGGCCACGAAATAGATCCAACCCAGCCAGATCAAGCAGTCCACCGAGGATTGAATAAGGACCGCCATGGAGCCGGGACACTCCGAAAAACAGGCGCCAAGGGCCAAAAGGAAAAACACGAGGAACAAAACAGAGGTCAACAACTCGGAAGGGGATAAGACCCAAAAATTTTTAGGGAAATTACGGGGCGTCAAAAAAGGCAAGAGGTTCTCCTTAAAGATGACTCGGATGCGTTATCTTAACATATCCCTTTGACGCGTTGAACCAGCCCTCGGGGCCTTAGCGGAACGATCATTTATTTTTCCCGGGACCGCTGAAATGGGCCAGGATCTCATCCGCGATCTTTTCGGCGGACTTCCGTCTGGTTTCCACTGTCAAGTCGGCGTATTTGCGGAAGAGCGGCTTTCGTTCCCGGTAGAGCGCCGTCAAGGTGGAGCCACCCCGGCACACCACTCCCCTTTGGGACCAATCCGGCAGACGTTTCTTGAGCTGCGCCAGGGAGACCTGCAGGTAAACCCGAGGACCCAATTTTCTCAAATGATCCATGGCTTTCGGATAATAAACCGCGCTGCCGCCCGGTGATAGCACGCTATGCCAGCTTCTCGTGGATCGGATCGTCTCGTCCTCCATCTTCATGAAAGCCTTCATGCCGAGATGGTCCAACACCCGTTGGACCGGCTTGCGGTACTTCCGCTCGATGAGTTCATCCACGTCCATGAAGTGATAGCGGAGCTTGGCGGCCAGGACCTTACCGACGGTACTCTTGCCGCTCCCGAACATCCCGATCAGCACGAGGTTCTCGGGAAAATCGGGAGGTCTGAACTTGCTTTTCAAGACCTGTTTTTTAATTCTCGAAGCTTTTGTCTTTTTCATTAAAAATAATCTCCATAAGAATTTTAAAAACCTAACAACAAAAATCCAAATCCTTATCTTTGCCACGGATGCACACGGATTCACTCAGATAAAGATTTTTAAAAAACCAGAAGGTCTAGCTTTTCGTCATCTGTGTGTATCCGTGTGCATCTGTGGCTAAATTGGTTTGACACGTGTGAATCAAAATAAATAATTTACTGAAAGTCCCACGCGGCCCGGATCGAGCGCCAGGGGGCCCGGATCGTTTCCCAGCGGCAAGTGCGCCTGGAACTCCAACAACCAGGAAGGTTCGAACCGCCACGAGACCTTGGGCCAAAAAAGGAAAGGCCCTCCTTCCAACGCCTTCACGAGCGCGGGGGCGAATCGCCATTGTGCCGTAAATTGCCTTTCCGCCGAAGCGAAAAAATAGGTGCCGTTGCCCGTGCCGGAGGAAACTCCTCTCAGCGCTTCTCCAGTGGCGTCCTGAAAACACTCCAGGGTCCATTGGGTCGCTTGCATGACCGTGGAAAGCCCCGCGGTCCACTCCAGCCGCACGGCGCCGCCCGGAGCGAACCATTCCACCCCCTCAAAACGCGCCTGAAAATCGGGAAAAGTCCCGGATAGTTCCATCCCGATCCCGTCACGCCCCGTCAACGACGCGAAACTCGGGGTGAGGGAAAGGCCTATCCCTTTGTTGACCAACCGCGCGACCCACTCGCCCTGCCCGCCCGAAAGCCACCGAGCCGAACCCTCCAGGCTGAGATCGTCGAATAAAAAACAACTGACTTCCGCGCCCTCACTCCCCAGGGATGGCTCTTTGATCCAGGCCAAGGGCAACACGGGATAGAAATAGTCCGTGGGTTTATAGAAGGAGGAGACGCCCCAATCCGACCGCAAGAGACCTCCGGTCAATTCCAGCGGCCCCGAGGCCCATTTGAAATAAGCTCGATTCATTCGCGCGGAGAGATAAGAAGTGTTCATAAAGCCGCTGGAGTTATCCGTTTCCAAGTTCACGAGATTTGAGAGGGACGAAAAGGGCCAGCCCATCCTCTATTCATGGAGCAATCCGCCGGAGGAACTGAAGGCGACTTTCC